>JBAWHI010000612.1:0-6201 GCA_049593675.1 Nocardioides sp. | reverse complement strand
AGCTCGCCCGCAGCGAAGCCCTCGGCGTGGATGTAGGCCAGCTCCTTGAGCTTCAACGCCCCCTCGAGCGCCACGGGGTAGCCCGCGTGCCGGCCCAGGAACAGCACCGAGCGGGTGCCGACGTGGTCGGCGGCCAGCGCGTAGACGTCGTCGGCGCGCGCGAGCACGGTCTCGATGTGGCCGGGCATCTCCTCGAGCTGGCTCATCACGTCGGCGATCTCGTCGCCGTAGCGGGTGCCCTTGACCTGCGCGAGGTAGAGCGCGAGCAGGTAGCAGGCCACCAGCTGGGTCAGGAACCCCTTGGTGGAGGCGACCCCGATCTCGGGGCCGGCGTGGGTGTAGATGACCGCGTCGGACTCGCGCGGGATGGTCGAGCCGTTGGTGTTGCAGATCGCCAGCACCTTCGAGCGCTGGGTGCGCGCGTGCCGGATCGCCTGCAGGGTGTCGGCGGTCTCGCCGGACTGGCTGATCGCGACCACGAGCGTGGAGTAGTCGAGGATCGGGTCGCGGTAGCGGAACTCCGAGGACAGCTCGACCTCGACGGGGATCCGGCACCAGTGCTCGATGGCGTACTTGGCGACCATGCCTGCGTAGAACGAGGTGCCGCACGCGATGATGATGATCTTGTCGACGTCGCGCAGCTCCTGGTCGGAGAGCCGCATCTCGTCGAGGTGCAGGTGTCCCTCCGGCGTGCGCCGTCCGAGCAGTGAGTCGGCGACGGCCCGTGGCTGCTCGTGGATCTCCTTGCGCATGAACCAGTCGTGGCCGTCCTTCTCGGCCGCGGAGAGGTCCCAGTCCACGTGGTAGTGCCGGCCCTCGGCCGGGGAACCGTCGAAGTTCGCGATCGCCACGCCGTCCCGGGTGATCGTGACGACCTGGTCCTGGTCGAGCTCGAGGGCCTCTCGGGTGTGCTCGATGAAGGCGGAGACGTCGGAGCCGAGGAAGTTCTCACCCTCGCCGAGTCCGACGACCAGCGGCGAGTTGCGCCGGGCCGCGACCACCCGCGACGAGTCGAGCGCGTCGACGGCGACGAGGGTGAAGGCCCCCTCGAGCCGGCGCACGACACGCAGCATCGCCTCGGTCAGGTCGGTGCCGCCGACGACCTCCAGCTCGAGCAGGTGGGCCGCCACCTCGGTGTCGGTCTCCGAGAGCAGCTGGTGACCGTCGTCCTCGAGGTCGGCGCGCAGCTCGGCGAAGTTCTCGATGATGCCGTTGTGCACCAGCGCGACCCGGCGACCACCGCCGGTGTGCGGGTGGGCGTTGACGTCGTTGGGCGCACCGTGCGTCGCCCAGCGGGTGTGCCCGATGCCGAGCGTGGTGGGCGGGAGGGCGTCGGCGTCGATGGCCTTCTCGAGGTTGGCGAGCTTGCCGGCACGCTTCTCGGTCGCGAGCTCCCCGTCGACGACGAGGGCGATCCCCGCCGAGTCGTAGCCGCGGTACTCCAGGCGCCGGAGGCCTTCGACCACGACCTCCTGGGCCCCTTTGTGACCCACGTAACCCACGATGCCGCACATGGGGGCCACTGTATCGAGGGGGCTTTGCAAGAATCGCGGCCATGTCTTCCCACGGCGGGGTGCCCAGTGCCCAAGACGACTCCACCCGCGAGTCCTCGCCGTACCTCGAGCTGGACCGCTCCGCCTGGGCCGCGCTCGCCCACGAGATGGAGAACCCGCTGTCGGCCGCGGAGATCCAGCGGTTGCGTGGCCTGGGCGACCAGCTCGACCTCGACGAGGTGCAGCAGATCTACCTCCCGGTCTCGCGACTGCTCAGCATGTACGTCGAGTCCGCGGGCCTGCTCCACCGCCGCCAGGAGGAGTTCCTCCACCGGATCCAGCCACGCCGAACGCCGTTCGTCATCGGCCTGGCCGGCTCGGTGGCGGTCGGCAAGTCCACGACCGCCCGGGTGCTCCAGCAGATGCTCGCCCACTGGCCGGAGCATCCCAACGTCGCCCTCGTGACCACCGACGGGTTCCTGTACCCCAACGCCGAGCTCGAGCGCCGCGGCCTGCTCCAGCGCAAGGGCTTCCCCGAGTCCTACGACCGACGGGCCCTGCTGCGCTTCGTGGTCGACATCAAGTCCGGCAAGGACGAGGTCGAGGCCCCGGTCTACTCCCACCTCAGCTATGACGTGCAGCGCGACGAGAAGGTCGTGGTCAAGCGGCCCGACATCGTCATCATCGAGGGGCTCAACGTCCTCCAACCGGCGCGCGTGCGCGACGACGGGCGCGCCGGACTGACGCTGAGCGACTTCTTCGACTTCTCGGTCTACGTCGATGCCGGCCGCGACAAGATCCGCGAGTGGTACGTCTCGCGCTTCCTGCACCTGCGCGAGACGGCCTTCCGCGAGCCCGGCTCCTACTTCTCCAAGTACGCCGCGCTGTCCCACGACGACGCCGTCGCCGAGGCCGCCCGCATCTGGGACACCATCAACGGTCCGAACCTCGCGGAGAACATCCTGCCGACGCGGTCTCGCGCCACCCTGGTGCTGCGCAAGGATCGCGACCACTCGGTGCGCTACGTGCGGCTCCGGAAGCTGTAGCCCCGAGCCGGCTGCCCGCCTGCCGTCAGCCGATGTCGCGCCGCAGCGTGGTGACGCGGCCGATGAGCGCCAGGGCGGCGCCGTACGCGAGCAGCACGACGAGCGCGGCCGGCCGAGACAGCAGGTCGGTGGAATCACCGCCGAGCGCGCCGAAGAAGCTCGCCCCCATCAGCCCGTCCGCGGCCGCACCGGGCAGGAACTTCGCGACCGCGTCGAGCGGCTCGAACGCGCCGAGCACGACCCGTGCGATCGGCTCGACGAACTGCGTGAACGCCAAGATCACCACAATCGCCGCGACCTGGTTGGTGAGCACGCTGCCGAAGGCGGCGCCGATCACCGCCCACAGCGCGGTCACCACGATCCCGAGCAGGACCACCTCGACGACGTCAGCATCGGTGAGGAAGGCGCCGTCGCCCACGGCGGCCAGCACCGGCGCGCTGACGCCGACGACCGCGACCGTGCCCACCAGGCCGTAGAGCAGCCCCAGCGGCACGGTCACGAGCAGCTTGGCGGCGAGGAAGACCCCGCGACGCGGCTCCACCAGCAGCGACTGGGTGATCGTCTGGTGCCGGAACTCGGTGGTCATCACGAGGCTGCCGATCACCAGCGGGAACACGTAGCCGATCGCGTTGATCAATCCGTAGATGGCCGCCGCGAGCTCGGGTCCGGACAGCAGCGGCGCCAGGTCCTCCTGCCCCGCCGCGAACGACAGGGCCATCACGCCGGCGATGAAGGCGAGGTAGCCCGCCAGGGTGAGCAGGAGCAGCCACCACATCCGGGTGCTGACGAGCTTGCGGTACTCCCCGACCAGCGCCGCCCTCATCGCACGCCTCCGGTCAGGCGCAGGAACACGTCCTCCAGCCCGGCGCCACGACTGGCGAGCTGGTGCAGCTCGACCCCGGAGGCGTACGCCGCGGCGCCGACCTCGGCGGCCGGCACGCCGCTCAGGACGAGGCCGCCGCCGTCGGGGCGGGTCGACCAGCCGCGATCGGCGGCGAGCCGGGTGAGCGTCGCTGCGTCCGGCGACTCGACGTAGGTCTCCGGCTCCGCCAGGCCGGCGAGCTCGGCCAGGGACGAGGCATGGACGAGCCGGCCCTGCGCGATGATCACGACGTCGTCGACGGTGTGCTGCACCTCGGTCAGCACGTGGCTGGACACCAGGACGGTGCGTCCCTGGTCGGCGAAGACGCGCAGCAGCTGGCGCAGCCACACGATGCCTTCCGGGTCGAGGCCGTTGGCGGGCTCGTCGAGCACGATCGCCGGAGGATCTCCCAGCAGCGCGGTCGCGAGACCGAGCCGCTGCCGCATGCCCATCGAGTAGCCGCCCACCCGCCGCTCGCCGGCCGAGCTCAGACCGACGAACTCGAGGAGCTCGCGACACCGCTTGCGGGACTCGCCGACCTGCGCGGCGTACGCCTCGAGATGGCCGAGCCCGGAGCGACCGGGATGGAAGGACGACGCCTCGAGGGCTGCGCCGACCACGCGGGCGGGCCGCTCGTGCGCCACGTAGGGCCGGTCCCCGACCAGCGCGCGACCGGCCGTGGGCCGGGTCAGGCCCAGGAGCATCCTCAGCGTGGTGGTCTTCCCGGCCCCGTTGGGTCCGAGGAAGCCGGTGACCGCACCGGGGCGCACGGTGAAGGAGAGGTCGTCGACGGCGTGCACCGCCCCGAAGGACTTCGTGACGCCCTCGAAGGAGAGCGTCGGCCCAGCCGTCACGGTCACAGCGCCAGCTGGCGCTTCACCACGTCGGCGAGGCGCTCGGCGACCGAGCGGGCCTCGTCCTCGGTGGCGGCCTCGACCATCACCCGCACCAGGTCCTCGGTCCCCGACGGGCGCAGGAGGATCCGTCCGCTGTCACCGAGCGCGGCGACCTCCTCGGCCAGGGCCGCGGCCACGACGGGGTCGTCGTCGACGCGACTCTTGTCGACGTCCGGGACGTTGAGGAGCACCTGGGGAAGTCGGGTGACGACCGATGCGAGTGCCTGCAGGCTCGAGCCGGTGGCGGCCATCCGCTCCAGCACGTGCAGTGCGGTGAGGATGCCGTCGCCCGTGGTGGCGTACTCGCTCATGATCACGTGGCCGGACTGCTCTCCGCCCAGGGAGTAGCCGGAGACCCGCATCGCCTCGAGGACGTAGCGATCGCCGACCTTGGTCTGGCGCACCCCGATGTCGGCGGCGCGCATCGCCTGGACGAAGCCGAGGTTGCTCATCACGGTCGCGACGACGGTGTTCTTCGCGAGGTGACCCGTCTCGGCCATGCCGATCGCGAGCACGGCCATCAGCTGGTCGCCGTCGACGTCGTTGCCGTCGTGGTCGACCGCGAGGCAGCGGTCGGCGTCGCCGTCGAGTGCGAAGCCGACGTCGGCGCCGTGCTCGAGCACCGCGGCCCGCAACGGATCGAGATGGGTGGAGCCGCAGCCGTCGTTGATGTTGAGACCGTCCGGCTCGGTGCCGATCGCGATCACCTCGGCGCCGGCGGCGCGCAGGGCGGCCGGTCCCGCCTCGTACGCCGCACCGTGGGCGCAGTCGAGGACGACCCGGATGCCGTTCAGCGGCTTGTCGATCGTCGAGAGCAGGTGCTCGACGTACTCCCCGACGGGAGTCGCGTAGGGCGTGACCCGCCCGACCGCGCCGCCGACCGGTCGGTCCCACGGCTCGTCGAGGTGCTGCTCGATCTCACGCTCAACCGCGTCGTCGAGCTTCAGCCCGCCGCGCGCGAGGAACTTGATGCCGTTGTCGGGCATCGGGTTGTGCGAGGCGCTGATGACGACGCCGAGGTCGGCGCCCAGAGCCTGGGTCATGTAGGCGACGGCCGGGGTCGGCAGGACCCGCAGCCGGAGCACGTCCACGCCGGCCGAGGCCAGCCCGGCGACCACGGCGTGCTCGAGGAACTGCCCCGAGATCCGCGTGTCCCGCCCGACCACGGCGAGTGGGCGGTGACCCTCGAACTCACCTCGGTCGGCCAGGACCCGAGCAGCGGCAACGGAAAGGTCCAGGGCCAGCTCAGCGGTCAGATGACCGTTGGCCAGACCCCGGACCCCGTCCGTGCCGAAGACACGCGGCATACGCGGCGTACTTATCGCTTGCTGAACTGCGGCGCCTTGCGGGCCTTCTTGAGACCAGCCTTCTTGCGCTCGATGACGCGGGCGTCACGGGTGAGCAGGCCGGCCTTCTTGAGCGACGGGCGGTTGGCCTCGACGTCGATCGCGTTGAGGCAGCGGGCCACGCCGAGACGCAGCGCGCCGGCCTGACCGGTGATGCCGCCGCCGTGGATGCGGGCGATCACGTCGAAGCGGCCCTCCAGCTGGAGGTTCGCGAACGGCTCGTTCACGACCTGCTGGTGCAGCTTGTTGGGGAAGTAGGAGTCCAGCGCACGGCCGTTGACCGTCCACTCTCCCGTGCCGGGGACGATGCGCACGCGGGCCACGGCCTCCTTGCGGCGCCCGGTGGCGGCCGCGGGGGCGATGGTCGCCGGACGCTCGGGGGCGTCGGCGGACGGTGCGCTCTCCGAGCTGTAGGCAACGCCCTGCTCGTTGGTCTCGTAGGTCTCTTCGACCTCGGTGGTGTCAGCCACGATGTTCCTCACTCAGTCTTTCTCGACAGACAGACGATTACTGGGAGATCTGCTTGATCTCGAACGGAGTGGCCTGCTGGGCCTCGTG
>JBAWHI010000611.1:0-2083 GCA_049593675.1 Nocardioides sp. | reverse complement strand
CGACGACCCGGAGAAGGGCTTCGACAACTGGCGCAAGGCGATCGAGGCGGTCGACCTCAAGCTGCCGCTGCTCATCGAGAACACCGCCGGCGGCGACAACGCGATGACGCGCTACCTCGACCGGATCGGGCGGGTGTGGGACGCGATCGCCACCACCGAGCAGTTCGACCTGGTCGGCTTCTGCCTCGACACCTGTCACGCGCACGCCGGCGGCAACGACCTCGAGACCGTGGTCGAGGACGTCCGCGCGATCACCGGTCGGATCGACCTCGTGCACTGCAACGACAGCCGCGACGCCTTCGACTCGGGAGCCGACCGGCACGCCAACCTCGGTGCCGGCCAGGTCGACCCCGACCTGCTCGCCGCGGTCGTCCGCGACGCCGCCGCCCCGGTGATCCTCGAGACACCCGGTGGCGCGGCCGAGCACGCTGCCGACACCGACTGGCTGCGTCAGCGGGTCTAGCCTCACAGGCACCTCACAGACCGGTCACCGGCTCCCGCCAACCGGGGGTCGCACCGTGGCCGCATGACCGCCACCTCCGTCGACCCGGCCCCCACCTCGCCCGAGCCCGGCGCACCGCCCGACGGGCGCCGCGACCCGTACCGCCCGGCCCTGGCCGGCCTGCTGATCGCGACCGCCGTCCTCTACCTGTGGGGGCTCTCGGAGTCGGGCTGGGCCAACAGCTTCTACTCGGCCGCCGCCCAGGCGGGCTCGCAGTCGTGGCAGGCGTTCTTCTTCGGCTCCTCCGACGCCGCCAACAGCATCACCGTCGACAAGACGCCGCTGTCCCTGTGGCCGATGGCGCTGTCGGTGAAGGTCTTCGGACTCTCCTCCTGGTCGATCCTGGCTCCCCAGGCGGTCGCCGGCGTGCTCGCCGTCTGGCTGCTCACCGCGTCGGTGCGGCGCACCACCGGGTCCACGTGGGCCGGCCTGCTCGCCGGGCTCGCCCTGGCGATCACCCCGGTGGCGGTGCTGATGTTCCGCTTCAACAACCCCGACGCGCTGCTGGTCCTCGTGATGGTCGCGGCTGCGTACGCCGTGCTGCGGGCCGTCGAGGACGACGTCCGGCACCCGGTGCGGTGGATGGCGCTCGCCGGAGTCCTGGTGGGCCTCGGGTTCCTGACCAAGATGCTCCAGGTCTTCCTGGTGCTCCCGGCGTTCGCGCTGGTCTACCTGGTCGCCGGGCACCCGTCGGTGCTCAAGCGGGTCGGGCACCTGCTGGTTGCGTTCGGCTCGATGGTGGCCGCCGCCGGCTGGTGGATCGCGATCGTCTCGCTGTGGCCGGCCGCCAGCCGCCCCTACATCGGTGGCTCCCAGGGCAACTCGATCCTCGAGCTCACCCTCGGCTACAACGGCTTCGGCCGGCTCAGCGGCAACGAGACCGGCTCGGTCAGCGGCGGCGGTGCCGGCGGGGGTGCCGGCGGGGGTGCCGGCGGGGGTGCCGGGGGCTCCCGGTGGGGCGACACCGGCATCACCCGCCTGTTCGACAGCGAGATCGGCGGCCAGATCGCCTGGCTGCTCCCGGCAGCCCTGGTCCTCCTCGTCGCCGGTCTCTGGTTCACCGCTCGGCGACCGCGCACCGACCAGGTGCGCGCCGTCCTCCTCCTGTGGGGCGGCTGGCTGCTGGTCACCGCCGTGACCTTCAGCTTCATGGCCGGGATCTTCCACTCGTACTACACCGTGGCCCTGGCTCCGGCCGTGGCCGCGCTCGTCGGCATCGGCGCCCACCTGGTCTGGCAGCACCGCCGCTCCCCGGTCGCGGGCGGTGTCGCCGCCGTCGCGGTCGCGCTGAGCGCCGTCACCGGGTTCGTGCTGCTCGGTCGCAGCCCCGACTTCCTGCCGGCACTGCGGTGGATGGTGCTCGTCGCAGGTCTGCTGTCGGCGCTCGCGCTGGGCGCGCTGCCCTGGCTCCCGCGCCGGCTGGCGCTGCTCGCCGCGGGCGTGGCCGTGGTCGCGTCCCTCGCCGGCCCCACGGCGTACGCCGTCCAGACCGCCACGAGCCCCCACACCGGCTCGATCCCCACCGCCGGCCCCACGATCACGGCCGACGACGCCCGCGGTCCGGGCGGAGCCCCCGGGGGG
>JBAWHI010000610.1:0-2484 GCA_049593675.1 Nocardioides sp. | reverse complement strand
CTGGAGTGCGTCGCGATCGAGACCTCGGGCCCGCTCGACGAGACCCTGCCGGTCGTCAACACCGCGACGGTCAGCAGCGCGACCTTCGACACCGACCCGACGAACAACTCGGACTCGGCCTCGATCCTGATCGCGCGCGCGGCGGGCTCGGTGCCGACCGTGGCGGCGACGCGCGTGTCCCTGGTGAAGGTCGCCAACCGGGGCCTCACCGCTCGGGCGAAGCTCACCTGCGCCACGGATGCGGCCTGTGCCGGGACGGTCAAGGTGACCGCGAAGGTCCGCGGCAAGGGGCCGAAGCGCGTCGTCATCGGGCAGACCCGCTACCAGATGCGGCCCGGAGTGACCAAGCAGGTCAAGGTCTCGATCAAGAAGAAGTACCGCGCCAAGATCCGCCACGACCGGCTGAAGGGCTTCCGGGTCGGGTAGGCGCACCGCCGCCACGATGGCAGGGGTGCGGGATCCAGCTCGACACCAGTTGAGCCGCCAGATCGTGGAGTCCTAGGCCGGCCCGATAGGGCGAGGACTCCACGACGTAGGCCACCGCAAACGACCAGTGAGGCGTACCCACCCCGCCCCGTGATGCGTGCGCACCCTGTGCAGGGCCGATCGAACGAGATCGGCAGGGGCTTCATCATGGTCCAAGCGGGGCACCAGTCGATCCCCAGTCGGCGTCTCTACGGTCCACCCATGCCTCTGCGAACCCCCCTCCGCCGGGTGCGGCGCTGCCTCCCCGCCCGCGCGCTGATCTCGTGCGTGGTCGCCATCGCGGCCGCGCCACTGGCCGTGCCCACGGCCCAGGCCGCGGCTGAGCACTCCGCCGCCGACTCCGTCCAGCGCGCCTGCCCCGCGGGCACCGTGGTGTGGGTCGTGCAGGACCGTCGCCGGTGCCTTCCTGCGCCGAGCGCGCTGCCGAGCGACGAGCTGCTCTCCAGCAGCACCGCTCAGTGGCTCAAGTCCGTCTCGACCCGGCGGTCGGGCTCGCGCTGGAAGCCGCCGGCCGCGCTTCGCCGTTCGACCCCCCGAGCGGCACGCAGCGCCGAGCGGGTCAGCGAGCGCGCGGCCGACCGGATCGCCACCTATGTCGACGAGCACCCCCCGTCCCCGCGCGAGCCCGCGGGTCGGTCCTCCGGGCCGGCCGTGCTGTTCACGGAGACGGTGACGGGGCCGACGGTCACGTCGCCGGACGGCGCGACGGTGACGGCGACCGCCACCGCGCGGGTGTACGAGGACTACAGCCGCGACATCGACGTGACCGTCACCGCGACGATCGGCGACCTGTCACTGCGATGGTCTCCGGAGCTGGACATGTCGTCGAAGTCGTGGCGGACCGTGGGCTGTCCGACAGCCCAGGGCCGAGTCACCTACACCGAGCGGGTGGTCATCGGCGGCACGGCGATGATCCTGCGCGGACGCAAGGTCGTGAAGGCCGTGACGCAACGGTTCAAGCTGACGGCCACGTCCGTCGGGAAGGTCGGTCGGGACGCACGCCTGCACGAGGTGCGGTCGTCGGCCCGGATCTCGATCGAGCACTTCGAGCGCGGCATGCAGTTCGAGGCGACGATCGACGGCGACTTCACAGCCGAGCGCGACGGGGACCCGGCGATCACGGGCTCCCCCAGCGTCACGGTCAAGGCGAAGGTCGCCGGATTCACCCGCGCCGAGGAGGCGGTCGCCGAGAGCACGACGGCGCGCGAGTACGCGACGAACCCGGCGGTCGCGCGGCTCGCCGCGACGGTGACGTCGCTGAGCCAGGGCACGCTGGTGTCGGCCGAGTCCGGGTGGTACGACATCCCCAACCGCTGCGCGGCGATCACCTTCGACCCGATGCCCGTGGCCACCCTCGCCCACGGCGCTCAGCGCGCGGTGACGGCGGAGGTCGTCGCCGTCGGCGGCGGCGCAGTGGAGTCGCGCTTCACCATCACGTCGGTCGACCGCGGCTCGCTGACCGCCTCGAGGCTCGATGGCGACCCCGGATCACCGGCTCTCCTCACGGCGACCGGAGCCGACCACGACGAGGACACCACCACCGTGAGCGCCGACCTGATCGCGACCTCGCGCGTCGGTCGCGCGGCCCGCAGCTGGATCGCTGAGAGCGAGCCGATCTCCCTGCCCGAGGCGTTCGACGGCACGCTGAGCGCCACCACCACGACTGCCGGCCAGCATGAGTGGAGCTTCAGCGGCACGGCGCACTACACCCGCACGTCGCTGTCCGTCTCTCCCCAGGGATTCGTCAGCGCTTGGTACGAGCTGACCGATGCGACCCTCGACGAGGTCACCGAGGAGCTCGGTCTGAGCGGCTGCCGCTGGGTGGGGAGGGGCAGCGGCGGGACGATCGAGGCGGGCGACCTCGAGATCCGTCGGACGCCGGACGGCGCCACGACCTACGCCCTGATGTACGACGTGATGGTGGCTGACGTCGACTTCGTGCCGACCGACTGCCCGCCCGGGGTGCTGCAGCCGTTCACCGGGGACATCACCGCCTTC
>JBAWHI010000609.1:0-3535 GCA_049593675.1 Nocardioides sp. | reverse complement strand
TCCTGCACGATGAAGCTCAACGCGACCACCGAGATGGAGCCGGTCTCGCTGCCGGGCTTCGCCGACCTGCACCCCTTCGCCCCCGCGGAGGACGCGGCGGGCTACCGGCAGCTGGTGGCCGAGCTGGAGACCTGGCTCGCCGAGGTCACCGGCTACGACCACGTCTCGATCCAGCCAAACGCCGGGTCCCAGGGGGAGCTGGCCGGACTGCTCGCGATCCGCGGCTATCACCGGGCCAACGGCGACGGGGAGCGCGACGTCTGCCTGATCCCGTCCTCGGCGCACGGCACCAACGCCGCCTCCGCGGTGATGGCCGGGATGAGGGTCGTGGTCGTGAAGTCCGGCCCGGGCGGCGAGGTCGACCTCGACGACCTGCGCGCCCAGTGCGAGAAGCACGCCGCCGACCTCGCCGCGATCATGGTGACCTACCCGTCCACGCACGGTGCCTACGAGGACACCATCACCGAGCTCTGCGCGATCGTGCACGAGCACGGCGGCCAGGTCTACGTCGACGGCGCGAACCTCAACGCCCTGCTGGGCTACGCCCGGCCCGGCGAGTTCGGCGGCGACGTCTCGCACCTCAACCTGCACAAGACCTTCTGCATCCCGCACGGCGGGGGCGGCCCGGGTGTCGGACCGGTCGCGGTCCGCTCCCACCTGGCGCCGTACCTGCCCTCGCACGCCATGCACCCCGAGGACGCCAAGCGCCAGGGGATCGGACCGATCAGCGCGGCGCCGTACGGCTCCGCCGGCATCCTGCCGATCTCGTGGGCCTACATCCGGCTGATGGGGGCGGCAGGGCTGACCCGGGCGACGGCGATCGCCGTGCTGTCCGCGAACTACATCGCCACCCGGCTCGGCGAGCACTACCCGGTGCTCTACCGCGGCCACGGCGGACTCGTCGCGCACGAGTGCATCCTGGACCTGCGGGACCTGACCAAGGACACCGGCGTGAGCGTCGACGACGTGGCCAAGCGGCTGGTCGACTACGGCTTCCACGCCCCGACGATGTCCTTCCCCGTCGCGGGGACCCTGATGGTCGAGCCGACCGAGTCGGAGGACCTCGCCGAGATCGACCGGTTCGTCGACGCGATGATCGCCATCCGCGGCGAGATCGACCGGGTCGCCGCGGGGGAGTGGACACCGGAGCAGTCACCCCTGCGCGGTGCCCCGCACACCGGGCGCGCCCTCGTCGGCGAGTGGGACCGCGCCTACAGCCGCGAGGTAGCCGTCTTCCCGACCGGTGTCGATCCCGACAAGTACTGGCCGCCGGTGGCCCGGATCGACCAGGCGTACGGCGACCGCAACTTGGTCTGCGCCTGCCCGCCGCTCGAGGCGTTCGCGGAGTGACGGGCGTGACGGGCGTGACGGGGGACGGTGTCGTCTCCGAGCACACCGCGCGTCGGCTGCTCGCGCGTCTCGCACACGCGCAGAGCGTCGGGCGGCTGCCGTCGGTGGTCGCCGGCGTGGTCCGCGACGGCCGGCCGGCCTGGTTCGGGTCCTACGGGAGCGCGGCGGTGCCGGGTCACGACGCCCTGGACGTGCAGTACCGGATCGGGTCGATCACGAAGACCATGACCGCCGTGCTGATCCTGCAGCTGGCGCGGGACGGGTGGGTCGACCTCGACGCTCCGGCAGCGAGCGTGCTGGGCGACGTCGGCTACGCCGACCGCACCGTGCGCGAGCTGCTCGCCCACTCCTCCGGGATGCAGTCGGAGCCGGTGGGCTCCTGGTGGGAGCGGTCCGCCGGACTGTCCTTCGAAGACCTGGTCGCCGCCAACGACGGCAGCGGTGAGGTGTTCGACCCGGCCGAGCGGTTCCACTACTCCAACCTCGGCTACGCCCTGCTCGGTGAGCTGGCCGCCCGGCTGCTGGGCAGCACCTGGTGGGAGGCCGTGCAGTCGCGGGTGCTCGATCCGCTCGGCATGACCCGCACGTCGTACCTGCCCGAGGGCGCGGCGGCGCAGGGTCAGTCGGTGCACCCCTACGACCGCACACTGGTTGCGGAGCCGGCCACCGACACCGGCGCGATGGCGCCGGCGGGCCAGGTGTGGGCGACGATCACCGACCTCGCGACCTACGCGACCTTCCTCGGCCAGGGGCACCCCGACGTGTTGTCGGTCGACGAGCTCGACCGGGCCTACGCTCCCCAGTCCGGGAGCCCCGAGGACGGTCTGCGCTCCGCCCACGGGCTCGGCTTCCAGATCCTCGCCGGCGGCTCCGGCACGCTGGCCGGGCACACCGGCTCGATGCCGGGCTTCCTGGCGACCGTCCTGGTGGACCGCAAGCGGCGCACCGGCGCCGCGGTGCTGACCAACGCGACCACGGGCTACTCCCCGGCGGCGGTCGTCATCGAGCTCCTCGAGGAGCTGGAGCGGTGCGAGCCGACGCTGCCGGCTCCCTGGCTGCCCGCCGACGGGGTGCCGGAGCAGCTGTCCGGCGTCCCGGGCGTCTGGCACTGGGGCAACACGGTGGTCGTGTTCGCGATGGAGGGCAGCGAGCTCGTGGGGCACCGCAACGGCGTCGAGGCCTATCGGTTCGGGGTCGCCGAGGACGGTCGCGTCATCGGCCGGTCCGGCTACCACGCGGGCGAGGAGATGCGGATCGACCGGCGCCCGGACGGCACGGTCGGGCACCTGGACGTCGCGACCTTCATCTACACGCGGACCCCGTACGACCCGGCGGCGCCGATCCCGGGCGGCCCCCCGCCCGGCTGAGCCGCCCGAGACCCGTCCCCGCCGACCCGGCGCAGTCTGACCCGGTCGGAGCCGGATCTCGTGCGCCGAGTCCGACCGGAGCCGACCGGAGCCGACCGGAGCATCACCGCTGCTGGCTCAGTCCACCGCGGACTCGTGGGTCACCTGCAGGTCGTAGACGAAGGACTCCGCGCAGTCGAGCGGTACGACCCGGCCTCTCCAGGCGAGGGTCAGCGCGGTGCGGAGCCTGCGGTGGGTGCCGTCGATGGTGATGAGCTCGCCGGCGTCGGCGTGCTCCTCGTGGACCAGCGTCTTGCGGCCCACGGCCCGGGCGGTCCCGTCGATGACGGCGCGGCTGCCGCCGATCCTTGCTGCGGCGTGGACCTGCTTCCCGGTGCGGAAGGGGGCCGCGGACTCGCGGTTGCCCCCGACCTGGCGGTCGTCGTCGCCGACGAGGATCTGGACGGAGTTCTTGACCGTGTTGTTCTCGTAGACGCTGGTGTAGACGGGCCGGCCGCGGTGCTCGCCGCTGCACTCGATGACGATGCCCCGCTCGCGGGTCGTCGTGGGCTCGGCGGCGTCCGCCGCACCGCCCAGCCCGATCAGGCTGGTGGTCGCGACAACGGCCAAGGCGCCGGTGATCAGGGGGTTGGTGTGCATGAGGTGGCTCTCCTGTGTCGAGGGTGCTTGTCGTGGGTGACAGCAGGAGTACGCCGGACCGGGCGATCCGGTTGCATGCGAGATGGCTACTGAGCCAGCGAGACGCTCGACATGTTGAAGTCGGGGACCCGCAGGGCGGGCATCGCGGTGCGCGAGAAGTAGTCGTCCCCCCACTCGCG
>JBAWHI010000608.1:0-1518 GCA_049593675.1 Nocardioides sp. | reverse complement strand
CTCAACGGGACCCCGATCGCGGGGATCCTCGGCGACCAGCAGGCCGCGACCTTCGGCCAGGCGTGCCTGGAGAAGGGGACCGCGAAGAACACCTACGGCACCGGCAACTTCATGCTGCTCAACACCGGGACCGAGCAGGTCCCGAGCGAGAACGGCCTGCTGACCACCATCTGCTACAAGATCGGCGACCAGGACACGGTCTATGCCCTCGAGGGGTCGATCGCGGTCACCGGCTCCCTGGTCCAGTGGGTCCGCGACAACCTCGGCCTCATCTCGTCGGCTCCCGAGATCGAGGAGCTGGCCCTGAAGGTCGAGGACAACGGCGGCGCCTACTTCGTGCCGGCGTTCTCCGGCCTGTTCGCACCGCACTGGCGACCCGACGCCCGCGGCGCCCTCGTCGGCCTGACCCGCTACGTCAACCGCAACCACATCGCACGCGCGGTGCTCGAGTCGACCGCCTTCCAGACCCGCGAGGTCCTCGACGCCATGAACGCCGACTCCGGCGTCCCGCTCACCGAGCTCCGCGTCGACGGCGGCATGGTCGTCAACGAGACCCTCATGCAGTTCCAGGCCGACATCCTCGGGGTCGACGTGGTCCGTCCGAAGGTCGCCGAGACGACAGCACTGGGTGCGGCGTACGCGGCCGGTCTCGCCGTCGGCTACTGGGCCGACGAGGACGACATCCGCAAGAACTGGGGCGAGGGCAAGCGCTGGAGCCCCCAGATGGACGAGGACGAGCGCGAGCGGCTCTACCGCAGCTGGAAGAAGGCGGTCACCAAGACGCTGGACTGGGTCGACGACGACGTCGAGTGACGCGGCGGCGGGAAGGGCCGGTCCTCGGACCCGCCCTTCCCCGCGCGGCCGCCGGCGAGCCGGCCGGCGACCATCCGCCCACCGAGCTGCGGAACGGCCCGGTCAGTCGGTGCCGAACTCCATCGCCGCGTTGTCCAGCGCGATCTCGTCCTCGGTCTTCGCCGCGGGGTTGGCCGTGATCCGGTCCGCTCCCCCCGCCTCGAGCTCGCCGTACAGCGTCCCGTGCTCGACGAGCACCTGCCCCTGGTCGAGCGGCTGGGAGGCGTACAGCTCGAGCTTGGCGCGCGAGTCGGCGATGTCGAGGTTGCGCATCGTGAGCTGGCCGATCCGGTCCTGAGGACCGAACGCGGCATTGTCGGTCCGCTCCATCGAGAGCTTGTCCGGGTGGTAGGAGAACGCCGGACCCTCGGTGCGCAGGACCGTGTAGTCCTCGCCTCGACGCAGCCGCACCGTCACCTCGCCGGTCACCAGCGAGGCGATCCAACGCTGGATCGACTCGCGCAGCATCAGCGCCTGCGGGTCCAGCCAGCGACCCTCGTAGAGCAGTCGGCCGAGCCGACGGCCCTCGCCGTGATAGCTGGCGATGGTGTCCTCGTTGTGGACGGCGTTGAGCAACCGCTCGTAGGCGAGCCAGAGCAGCGCCATGCCCGGCGCCTCGTAGATGCCGCGCGACTTGGCCTCGATGATCCGGTTCTCGATCTGGTC
>JBAWHI010000607.1:0-2105 GCA_049593675.1 Nocardioides sp. | reverse complement strand
GGTGTTCGGCGAGTACCGGGCCCCCACGGGGGTCTCCGCCGCGAGCGCCGGTGGTGAGGCAGACGCGACGCTGACCGACGTCCGCGAGCGGGTGCGGGCCACCGGCGAGGAGCTCGGTGGCCGGCTGCGCTTCCTGGTCGGCAAGCCGGGCCTGGACGGCCACTCCAACGGCGCCGAGCAGATCGCGGTCCGCGCCCGGGACGCCGGCTTCGAGGTCGTCTACCAGGGCATCCGGCTCACGCCCGAGCAGATCGTCTCCGCGGCGATCGCCGAGGACGTGCACTGCATCGGCCTCTCGATCCTGTCCGGATCGCACATGGAGCTGGTGCCGGACGTCCTCGACGGCCTGCGTGAGGCCGGCCTGGTCGATGTGCCCGTCATCGTCGGCGGGATCATCCCCGACTCCGACGGGCGTCGGCTGCGCGAGCTCGGCGTGGCCGCCGTCTACACGCCCAAGGACTACGGGCTCACGGAGATCATGGGGGGCATCGTCGATGTGATCCGGGGTGCGAACGGACTCGACTGAGCTCGCCCGGTGGGTCTGCGCCGGGTCGCGCTGGTGACGTCGGTCACCAAGGCAAGGCACGCCTAACTTGGCTGCGGTACGATCGACCCGTGTCCAAGTCGAAGGCGAAGACGAAGGTCCGCAAGCTCCCCAAGGTGGAGTGCTGCGTGTCCAAGTCCCAGTGCGGACGCTGCCCGCTGCGGATGCTGAAGGAAGGCACCCTGCCGGCCGGGTATACGGTCAAGAAGCGCAAGCTCGTGCGGGTCGACGGCAAGAAGGTCACCAAGAAGAAGCTTGCGAAGGCCGCCTGACCGACCCCGAGGAGCACTTCGTGGCAGCACCCCGTTTCACCGAGCAGCTCAACGTCCAGATCGGGAACGAGCTGAGCGCGCACAACCAGTACCTGGCGTGCGCCATCTACTACGACGCCCTGACGATGCCGCAGATGGCGGCGTTCTTCTACGGCCAGGCGCTCGAGGAGCGCGGCCACGCGATGATGATGGTGCAGTACCTCCTCGACACCGACGCGATCGTCGAGATCCCCGCTGTGGAGGCGCCGGTCAACGACTTCGCCGACGTGGTCGCCCCGGTCGGTCTCGCGCTCGACCAGGAGCGCCGGGTCACCGAGCAGATCAACGGGCTGCTCCGGATCGCCCGCGAGGAGAACGACTTCGCCTCCGAGCAGTTCATGCAGTGGTTCATCAAGGAGCAGGTCGAGGAGGTCGCGACGATGAGCGACCTGCTCGCCGTGGTCAAGCGCAACCTCGACGACGTCGAGGACATCGAGGAGTACGTCGCGCGCGAGCAGAGCGGCGCGGACGCCGACCCGACGGCTCCCCGCGAGGCCGGCGCCTGACCCCTCGGCTCCCGATCGGCGCAGCCGGCGCCACAGCGTGGTGCGCACCCGGGGGGAGTCCCACGCGGTCCACCGTGCGTCGATAGGCCAGGTGCGCGACACGGACGGGTCGCACACGCCACACTGCTCCCATGGCTGAGCGGGTGATCGTGGTCGGAGCAGGGGTCGTCGGGCTCACCTGTGCGCTCCGGCTGCTCGAGGCGGGCCATCGCGTCGACATCATCGCGCGAGACCTGCCGCGCGAGACGACGTCGGCGGTGGCGGCCGCGCTCTGGTATCCCTACCGGGCGCTTCCGCAGGAGCGGGTCGGAGCCTGGGCGGCCACCTCCTACGCCGTCTTCGACGCGATCGCGGCGCCCCCCGACTTCGGCGGTTCTCCCGAGGCCGGCGTGCGGATGGTCGTCGGCACGGAGGTCCACCGCGCTCACCGCCCGGACCCGTGGTGGGTGTCGGCGGTGCCCCACCTGGAACGGGTGCGCGACGTGCCCGACGGGTGGGTCGACGGGTGGCGCTTCACGACGCCGGTCGCCGACACCAGCGTCTACCTGCAGTGGCTGGCCGGCCGGGTGGAGGAGAGCGGAGGGACCGTCACCCGCCTCAACCTGGGCGGTCTGCCGGACCTCCCCGGCGGGGTGGTCGTCAACTGCTCGGGGCTCGGCGCCCGGCTGCTCGGCGCCGACCGCACCGTCGTACCGGTCCGCGGGCAGGTCGTGTACGTCGAGCAGTTCGGGCTCGACCGGTGGT
>JBAWHI010000606.1:0-3707 GCA_049593675.1 Nocardioides sp. | reverse complement strand
AGGGCTGGGTGTGGGGGGTCGGCAAGGCCGCCGTGCTGCGCAGCGAGGGTGCCGCCGTCTATGTCGGCGACCACGTCCACGATGTCGAGGGGGCGCTGGCGGCGGGGGTGCTGAGCGTCTCGGTGCTCACGGGGGGCTGCACCCGCGAGGAGCTGCTCGCGGCCGGGACGCACGCCGTCCTCGACGACCTCTCCGAGTTCCCGGCCTGGCTCGAGGAGCACCTGCTGACCACGCGGCTGGACGCCCTTTCCGCCGACCTGCGCGAGCGGGGCTCGGTGCTCGTCGCCTACAGCGGCGGAGCCGACAGCGCCTTCCTGCTCGCGGCCGCCGTGCGCGCGCTCGGCCCGGAGCGGGTCGCGGCCGGCACCGGCTACAGCGACTCGCTGCCGACGACCGAGCGCGACCCTGCCCGGGAGTTCGCCGTCTCGCTCGGAGTCGAGGTGCTGACCCCGCAGACCCACGAGATGGAGCGCGAGGGCTACCGCGCGAACGGCGCCGACCGGTGCTACTTCTGCAAGGCCGAGCTGATCGAGGTGCTGGGACCGCTCGCCGCCGAGCGCGGCCTCGCGCATGTCGCGACCGGCACCAACGCCGACGACGCGGTCGCGGGCTTCCGGCCCGGCATCCGCGCGGCCGCCGAGCGCGGGGCGATCACCCCGCTGCTCGACGCGGGGCTGACGAAGTCCCAGATCCGGGAGGCCTCCCTGCGCTGGGGGCTGCCCACCTGGGACAAGCCCGCCGCCGCATGTCTGTCCTCGCGGGTCGCCTACGGGGTCGAGGTGACCCCCTTCCGGCTCGGCCGGGTCGAGCGGGCCGAGGCCGCCGTGCGGGCCGCGCTCGCCGGCTCCGGGCTGATCCACCTGCGGGTCCGCGACCTCGGCGACCTGGCCTCGGTCGAGGTGGACGCGGCCCTGCTGCCGCTCGACAGTGAGGTCGAGGAGCGGCTGCTGCTCGCGGTGCTCCAGGCGGGCTTCCAGCAGGCCGCGGTCGATCCCCGCGGATTCCGCTCCGGCTCCCTCAACGATGCGCTGCGAGCGGGCCCTTAGACTGATCGGCCGCAGGCTCCCGGACGCAGGAAGAGGACAGATCGTGCCCACTGGCAAGGTGAAGTGGTTCGACGCCGACAAGGGGTTCGGCTTCCTCTCCCAGGAGGACGGTCCCGACGTCTATGTGCACGCCGACGCACTCCCCGACGGCGCGACGACGATCAAGCCCGGGGTCCGCGTCGAGTTCGGCATCGCCCAGGGGCGGCGCGGGGAGCAGGCGCTGCAGGTTCGCGTCCTGGACCGACCCGCATCGGTGAGCCGCAACCAGCGCGACGCCAAGCGCAAGAAGCCCGACGAGATGGCGAGCATCGTCGAGGACCTGATCCGGCTGCTCGACGGCGTCGGGGAGGCCTACCGGCACGGCCGGTACCCGGACCCGAAGACCGCCAAGCCCACGGCCAAGCTGCTCCGGGCGCTCGCCGACGAGCTCGAGGGCTGACCTCACCCGGCCTCACCCCGGCTAGTTGCCGGTCGCGACCGTTCGGCGCATCCGGTGCGGATGGCGCAGGAGCACGAACACCGACCAGGCGAGCAGGACGACGGTCGCGATCGCCAGTCCCAGGCGGGGCGGGTCGATCGGCATCGCGATGCCGACGAAGCCGCCGACCACCCACGCGAGCTGGAGGGTGGTGTCGCTGCGCGCGAAGGCGCTGGCCTGCACCCGGTGCGGTACGTCGCGCTGGATGGTCGCGTCGAGCGAGAACTTCGCCAGCGCCTGGCCGAGGCCCGCGACCAGGCCGAGCAGCGCGATCGCGATCACGCCGTACAGCGCGAAGCCGAACAGCACGACCGCGACGTCGGCCACCAGCACCACGGACACGGTGATCGCCGGGTTGATGCGCTTGAGCAGCGACGCCGCGACCACCCCGAGGAAGTTGCCGGTCGCGGCGCCGCCGACCACGACCGCGGTCAGCAGCTCGGGGCTCCAGTCCCCGATCGGGTTCTCGCGCAGCTGGAAGGCCATGAACATGATGAGGAACCCCGAGAGCCAGCGCGGGCCGCAGTTGGCGCGCAGCGCGTAGGCGACCGCCGGCGGGATGCGCACGCTGCCGGTCCGGGCGCCGTCCTCGTCGCCGTCGCGCAGGAGCAGGTCGCCCTCGCCGTCGCTCGAGTCGACCCGCGCGGGGAGTCGGATCGCGGCCACCGTGGCGGCGACGAACAGCAGGAACGCGAAGCGCAGCACCCACTCGGGGCCGAGCAGCGAGGCGAGGCCGGCGAGCGGCGCGGAGATCGCGACGCCGATGATGCCCGACATCGACACCCGGCCGTTGGCCTTGACCAGCGTGAAGTCGCGGGGGAGCAGACGGGGTACGGCGGCGGCCCGGGTCACGCCGTACGCCTTGGACGCGACGAGCACCCCGAGCGCGGCGGGGAACAGCCACGCGGACTCGGTGATCACCGCGCCGGCGAGCACCCAGCAGAGGAACGCCCGCAGCGCCATCGTGGCGCCGATCGCCCACCGCCGCCCGTGCGCGAATCGGTCCAGGGTCGGACCGATCAGGGGCGCGACGATCACGAACGGCAGCATGGTCAGGCCGAGGAAGAGTGCCACCTGGCCGCGCGCCTCGCCCGACGGCACGGTGAAGAACAGGGTGCCGGCGAGAGCGATCGCCACGGCGGCATCGCCGGCCGTGTTGAAGAAGTGCATCTGGATCAGGCGCGACAGCCCGGACTCGCCGGCGCCCTGCGCGTCGGCGGCTCGCTTGGCGGTGCGCATCGTGAAGCTGCTCGCCCGCTTGGTCGCCCGCGCCGTCGCTCCGACACCCTTCGCCACCTTCGAGCCGGTGGGCTCGCTCGCGGGTTCGGACGACTCGGTCATGGCCCCATCCTGCCCCGTCCACCCCCACCCGATCTGGCACCGGTGGGCTCCATGGGTCATGATTTGCCCGTGATGACGACCGTGCGCCCCAAGTCCGACGCCGTCGGCGTGGCGGCGGTGGACGCCGCCCGCGCCGCCCTGCTCGAGGAGGTGCCGGCCGCCGACGTCGGTGCGCACCTCGGCCACCTGGTCGAGGGTGAGCGCGTCGTGACCCACCACTTCGCGTGCGAGCGCGCCGGCTACGTCGGGTGGCGCTGGTCGGTGACCGTCGCCCGGGCGCCCCGCCAGAAGCAGGTCTCGGTCGACGAGGTCGTGCTGATCCCCGGCGACGAGGCGATCGTCGCGCCGCCGTGGGTGCCCTATCGCGAGCGGATCAAGCCGGGTGACCTGTCCCCGGGCGACCTGCTCCCCGTCGAGGACGACGACCCGCGGCTGGTCCCGACCTACTCCTTCGGCGACGACCCGCTCGACGCCGACGCCAAGGCCCAGGTGCGGGCCGTCACCAAGGACCTCGGCCTGGGCCGCATCCGCACCCTGTCTCCGGAGGGCCGCGAGCTCGCCGCTCAGCGGTGGTACGACGGCGACGGCGGCCCCGAGTCGCAGCTGGCCCGCTCCGCCCCGGATGCCTGCACCACCTGCGGCTTCCTGCTCCGGATCTCCGGCCCGCTCTCGGAGCTGTTCGGCGTCTGCGCGAACGGGGACGCGAACGACGACGGCCGGGTCGTGTCCTTCGACCACGGCTGCGGGGCCCACTCCGAGGTGCGGCTGGCCAAGAAGCACGAGCCGGTCCCGCCGCCGCTTCCGGTGATCGACACCATCACCCCGGACGAGATCGAGCTGTT
>JBAWHI010000605.1:0-7430 GCA_049593675.1 Nocardioides sp. | reverse complement strand
CTGGGATAGCTCGTCAGCTGACGTCCCCGCACCAGCCCCGCCGAGACGAGCAGCCACGGGCCATGGCAGATCACGGCGAGTGGCTTGCCCGCATCGAGCACCGCGCGAGCGATCGTCTGGGCGCGCTGCTCGGTCCGCATCCGGTCGGCGTTCACAGTGCCACCGGGAACGACGACCGCGTCGACCATCGAGACGTCGAGATCCTCGAGCAATCCGTCGACCTCCACCTTCTGGGTCGGCGTCGTGTCACCTTCGACCGCTTGGATGGCATCGGTTCCGGTCGAGTAGACCTTCACCTCGACCCCGGCATCTCGAAGTCGGTCGCGGGGCTCGACGAGCTCGGCCTCCTCGAAGAAATCAGTCGCGATGATGGCCACCTTCTTGCCGCTGAGATCAGTCATGAATGGTCGGTACCCGTCCTCCCGCCGTCGGATTCATCCTGAATCCGCACCCACGCGAAGCCGGTGGACTGCGGTCGATCAGTACGTGAAGATGTCGATGACTGGTTGAAGGCCCGACGCGCCTCGCGTGGGACTTCGTAGGTGTTCCCGCCCGCCTCGTAGCGCACGACCATCCGGACATACGGCGAGGTCGATGCCCTGGGGGAACTGACACCCGACCAGGAGCAGCGGGCCACCACCCCTCGGGGATCGCGGTGCTCCGTTTCCGACGTCGCTGACAGCTTCGAGCTCGCTTGCACTTCACGAGTCCACGGTCCGGCTCCTCGACGACGGCACGGCGGCATGGTGGCGATTCGTCTCCACGGGGGTGCCGAGGCGATGGCCGACGTGCCAAACGCCTGATCTCTCCGCGATCGCGGTCAGTCCCGGCGACGTCCACAGCCTCGTCTATCCCATGCCGAAGCGCGACGACCTGATCCGGACCTCGATCGGACGCGAGGACGTCGATGACCTTCTCGCCGACTACAGCCAGACTCTCGACGGACTGCCCCAGCGCCCTGCGTGAGGGGACCCCGCCGAGGCGGAGTCGGGCTTCTGGTGGACGTTCAGCCGGTCGGAATGTCGGGGCCTGGCCGATTCCTGGACATTCGTGCACGAGGTCAAGACATTCGGGTTCGATCGGGTGTGGCCGCTTCCTGACCGGGCGCATGTGGATGGGCGTTGTGCTGTTCGTCGTCGTGTGCGTCGGGCCGAGCCGTGGCGCCGCGAGCGAGGCCGTAGATGAACATGGCGGCCATGAGGGCTGCTCCGACCCACATGGCGCTCCGCCAGCCTTCGACGAACGACTCCTGGGCGGTGCGGACCAGCGTCGCTGCGTGAGCGTCAAGGCTCGGGGCGGCGACAACTGCGTTGGCGAGTCCCTCGCGGGCGGCGTCGGCGACATCGTCGGCCCATGGATGACACAACAGACCGCACTCTCGACGCTGTCGCCTACGGCTGAAGCAGCTGCGCCAGCGCCGAGACGTCACCCTGACCGACCTCGCCGAGGAGACCGGCATATCGGTCAGCACGCTGTCGCGGCTGGAGGCGGGGCTTCGACGACCGACGCTCGAACAACTTCTGCCACTCGCGCGCACCCACGGGGTGACGTTGGACGAACTCGTGGACGCACCGCCGACCGGCGACCCGCGCATCAACCTGCGACCGATCTTGACCAGCGACGGACGCACGATCATCCCGTTGACGCGCCGAGCCGGAGGCATCCAAGCCTACAAGTTCATCCTGCCTGAAGGTCGAGACGACGCCCAGCCGGACCTGCGTACCCACGAGGGTCACGACTGGGCGTTCGTGCTCAACGGACGACTCCGCCTCGTCCTCGGAGAGCACGACCTCATCCTCGTGGCCGGAGAGGTTGCCGAGTTCGACACCCGCACGCCTCACTGGTTTGGTGCGACGAGTTCGGGGCCTGTCGAGTTCCTCAGCCTGGTGGGCAAGCAGAGCGAACGGGCCCATGTCCGAGCGGCGCCAGCCCGACCCGCGGGCACTGACTGACGGGGGCGTTCGTCACTACAACTTCGACGGCAGCCTCCTGGTCGGGGCATGCGAGTAGTTCGAGGACCGCCATCCCCTTGCCGTCGACGGTCTGAGGCTCTGCCCCCGGCTCGGCGTAGGCGTGCACGCCCGCTGGATGGGGCGCTGAGAGTGCGTCTGCGCGGTGCGCGAGGGCAAGCGCCGGATCCGCCTCTGTGCCCCTCATCGCTGCCCGCCTGGGCAGCGCAAGGGGAGGTAGTGCGGGTCGAGAGCTTCGACTACCGACCCCTAGGAGTCGTGCACCTCGTGGGCGGCGCGGTTCTCGAGCACCTCGCCCATGTGGTCCTGGGCCCAGGTGCGCAGGCTGCGCGTGACGTCGAGCAGGGACCGTCCGAGGTCGGTCAGCTCGTAGGTGACCGTCACGGGCACCGTCGGCGTTGCGGTCCGCGTGACGAGTCCGTCGCGTTCGAGCGAGCGAAGCGTCTGGGTCAGCATCTTCTGACTCACGCCCGCGATCACCTTGGCGAGCTCGGAGAAGCGCATCGCCCCAGCGTCCTCAGCGGACGTCGTACCCACCTTGTCCGAGGCGTCGCCCGCCAGCGCGCACAACACCAGTACGACCCACTTGTCGGAGATCTGGTTGAGCAGCTGACGGCTCGGACACACCGCAAGGAACGCGTTGAACTCCACCTTCGCCTGCTGCCGCTTCTGCGCGGCGGTCATCGTCTTCACCGGCCACCAGGTCCTGATCGAGTCACGAGGGTACGGGTCCGGTCGTCCGAGGCATCGAGGGCCGCGGACAGCCCGGCGGCGTTGGTCGCGGAGCTCAGCGAGCTGACAGTCGTGCATGCGCCGACCAGCGCCAGGCTCGTGGCCTGGCCGGTGGAGAACGACGGTGACGTTAGCGGCATCACCCGACGAGAGCGACCTGTCCCCTCGTCCAGCCCGGCGTGCCGATCTGGGCGGCGTCGGCGGAGGCGGGCCCGCCCCTCTCGCGGACGACGGTCGACGCGGCGAGCAGCGCCTGCTGGCACGCGACTCGCTCGACCTTCCGCGCCAACAGCAAAGCCCCCGATCTGCATCGCTGCAGGCCAGGGGCCTCGATGGAGCCGCCTGTCGGAATCGAACCGACGACCTTCTCATTACGAGTGAGACGCTCTACCGACTGAGCTAAGGCGGCGCGCTGCCCGGTGCGGAGCACGCTCCGTCCGGGCAACCCGCAGAAGTATACGGACGCCGGTCCGGTGCGCGAAAACGGCACCGGGCCGGCGTCCGAGGGGCTCTGCGAAGAAGCTCGGCGAGCTCAGGCAGCCAGCGCGGCGGCCTCGCGAGACGTCGCCTTGGCGCCGGTGAGCATCGTCTGGTCGGCGCCGCACCAGCAGGTGAAGGCGACGACGATCCCGTGGTCGAGGTTGGCCATCCCGGTGACCTGGCTCGGGAAGATCAGCTGACGCTTGGCGCAGGCGGTGCAGTAGTGGTCGAACATGGGGTGACCTCCCTCTCGAGGACTGGCGGATGGTGACGAGGTCGATTCTTCTGCATTCGTAGACATAGGGGTAGCCTTGGTTTCCTTCAGAGGCCCAAGGATCTTCCTATGCTTTCGCTGCACCAGCTGACCTGCTTCCTGTCAACCTACGAGCACGGGTCGCTGACCGCGGCCGCGGCCGAGCTCGGCTACGCCCAGCCGTCGGTCTCCGAGCAGATCCGTGCGTTGGAGAAGACCCTCGGCGTCCAGCTCTTCCGTCGGGTCGGGCGCGGCGTCGTGCCGACGACCGTCGCCGACTCGCTGCGACCGCACGCCGAGCGGGTGCTCGCCGCGGTCGACGAGGCGCGTGAGGCCGTGCAGAGCGTGAAGTCCTTCGAGACCGGCACCATCCGGTTCGGGATGTTCGGCATCGCTCGCCTGTACGCCGGGTCGGGGCTGATCGCCGACGTGCTCACCCGCTACCCCGGCGTGCGGGTCGAGCTGGTCGGCCAGAACTCCACCGAGGTGGTCGAGGACCTTCGACGGGGCCGGCTCGAGGCAGCGATGCTCGCGGTCTCGACGGTCGCCAGCGAGGGCATGTCGGTCACCCCGGTGGCCCGCGAGGAGCTCGTCTACATCAGCGCCGATCCGGAACGACTCCTCCACCCGGTCACCCCGCTCCGCCTCTCCCAGGCCTCCCTGGTGCTCCCGGAGACGACGTACCGAGCCGTCGACTCGACCCGACTGACGCTGCGCCAGCTGCTCCACGAGACCGGCCGCAACCCGCAGACCCGGATCGAGGTCGAGGACATCGAGACCGCGGTCGAGCTGGTCGGCATGGGCTACGCCGACTCGGTGATCCCCAAGGGCGCGGCCGAGCAGCTGCTGCCCCGCCTCGCGCCCACCGCGGGATGGGTCTCCCTGCGGCCGCGCCAGTACGACATGTTCGCGGTCGTGCACCGCAACGATGCGCTGCTCTCCCCCGCCGCCCGGCTGATGATCGAGCTCGCCACCGCGCGGATCCAGGCGATCGCGGAGCCCATCACCCCGCGCGGCGGCGCTACGGTCGGAGCATGAGCGAGACCGTCGTACGCACCTTCCTCGACCAGCTGGCCGCCCGGGAGACCGACGCCGCCCTTGCGCTCCTCGATGACGAGGTCGAGTGGCGCAACACCGGGCTGCCGACGTTCCGCGGGAAGCGGGTGCACGCCATGCTCCGCGACATGGAGCGGCGCGGGATCGGGTTGGCGGTCGACTGGCACCACGTCGCCGAGACCGGCGACACGGTGCTCACCGACCGGACGGACGTGATCAGCGTCCGCTCCTGGGACACGTCGTTCGCGGTGCGCGGCACGTTCCTGGTCCGCGACGGCCGGATCACCGTCTGGGACGACGCCTTCAACTGGTTCGAGCTCCTCGGCTCCGGCGTGGCGGGCCTGGGCCGGATGCTCAGGTAGCCCTCAGCAGGACAGCCCGTCCTTCGGCACCACGCCGTCGAGCAGGTAGTCCTCGACCGCCAGGTCGACGCACATGTTGCCGCTGTTGTAGCCCGTGTGCCCGTCGCCGTCCCGGCTGACCAGCACGCCGGAGTCGAGCTGGTCGGCGAGGCTGACCGCCCACTGGTACGGCGTCGCCGGGTCGCGGGTGGTGCCGATGACCACGATCGGGTCGGCCCCGACGGCCTCGACCGTGCGGTCGCGCTCGGTGGACGTCGCTCGGGTGCCGCCGCAGGACGTCAGCGCCCAGGCGAAGACCCGGCCGAACGTCGGCGACGCCTCCTCGAAGTCGGGCACGTTGCGTGGCACCTGCGCCGCGGTGACGGCGTACGGGTCGTCGAGACAGCTGATCGCATTGAACGCCTCGGAGCTGTTGTCGGAGTAGCCGGACGCGCCGCGCGAGTGGTAGAGGTCGGACAGCTCGAGCAGCAGCGCCCCGTCGCCGCTGAGGCCGTCGTTGAGAGCCTGCGTGAGGATCGGCCAGTAGTCGCGGTTGTAGAGCGGGAGCACCACGCCGTAGAAGGCGTTGCCGACCTGGAGCTCGCGCTCGGATCCGGTCGGCAACGGGCTGGCATCGACCTCGTCGAGGAACGTCGAGATCCGGGCGAGGCCAGCCTCGACGGTGTCGCCGAGGAAGCAGGGGGGCTGCTGGTCGTCCTCCTGGTCGGCCGGCACCTCGACGCAGTTCGCGACGTAGGCGCGCAGGGCCTTCTCGAAGCCACCGGCCTGCTCCAGGCTCAGCTGCCGGGAGTCGATCGAGAGGTCGACCGCACCGTCGAGCACGAGCCTGCCGACCCGGTCGGGGAACAGGTCGGCGTAGGTGGCGCCGAGCTTGGTGCCGTAGGACGCGCCCAGGTAGGCCATCGAGGACTCGCCCAGAGCGGCGCGCAGCACGTCCATGTCGCGCGCCGCCTCGACGGTCGTCACGTGCGCAGCCAGGTCGCCCGACCGGGCGGCGCAGCCGCTGCCGAGCTCGTCGACCCAGCCCATCGTCTCGGCGACCTCCTCGGCGGTGTCCGGGTCGGGGTCGGTGGCGACGTACTCGTCCAGCTGGTCGTCGGACAGGCAGTCGACCGGGGCGCTCGCGCCGGTCCCGCGCGGGTCGAAGCCGACGATGTCGTAGGCCCGCAGGAGCGGGGCACGCAGGACGCCGGCCGCGTTGGCGGCGTAGTCGGTGCCGGGTGCGCCGGGTCCGCCCGGGTTGACGAGCAGCGAGCCGATCCGGCTCTCGGGGTCGGCAGCCGGCACCCTGAGGAGCGCGAGCTCGATGGTCTCGCCGCGCGGGTCGCGGTAGTCCAGCGGCACGGTCAGGGTCGAACAGAGGGCGTCGCCGCGGCAGGGGGTCCAGTCGAGCTGCTGGCCGTAATAGGGCTCCAGGGCCGGTCGTGGCGCTCTGGTCGACCCCGGCGCGGGCACCGTCGTCGGCGCGCTCGACGAGGGGTCGTCACTGGTCAACGACGACAGCAGCGACAACGCCACCACGCCTCCCGCGCCGAGGAGCAGGGCGAGCACGAGGACCACGACGACGAGCCGCCTCACCCGCCGCGTGCCTCCGGGGCCACCAGCGCGAGCATCATCGACTCCAGGGCCAGATCGGGACGGACGTTGAACTCCAGCATCTGCTCGCGGGCCTCGAACACGGCCGAGATGCGGCGCAGGTTCACCTCGGGGCTCGACACCCGGGCCAGCAGCTCGACATCCCCGCGGATCTCCTCGTTGACCAGCTGCCCGGGCGCGCCGGCGCGCACCGCGATCGCGTCGCGGTAGACCGACACGAGATCCATCAGGCAGCGGTCGACCACGTCGAGGTGACGGCGCTTCGCGCGGGTCTTCTGATCCTTCTCGAGCTCACGGAGGGCGGGAGCGTACTCACGCGGGCGCCGACCACGCTCGACCACGCCGTAGGCGGAGTCCAGCTCGGTCTTCTCGCGGGCGTCCAGCTCGCTGGTGATCGCGGCGGCCTCCTCCTTGGTCACCACGTTGAGCCGGGCGGCCGCATCCAGGCACGCCCGCAGCCCGAACATCTTCGCGGGCAGCGACACGACCTCCCGACGCCGGTTGCGCGTCTCCTCGTCGCGCACCAGCGCCCGGGCCCGGCCGATGTGGCCCTGGCTCGCGCGGGCGGCGTACGACGCGAGCGCGGTGTCGACGCCCTCGGTGCGCGCCAGGAACGCGGCGACGTCGTCGGCCGTCGGGGTGCTCAGCGTGACCAGGCGACACCGCGAGCGGATCGTCGGCAGCACGTCCTCGACGGTCGGCGCGCAGAGCATCCAGACCGTGCGGGCCGCCGGCTCCTCGATCGCCTTGAGCAGCGCGTTGCAGGCCTGTTCGGTGAGCCGGTCCGCATCCTCGACGATCATGATCTGCCACCGGCGGCCGACCGGGGTCAGCGCGGAGCGGCGGACCAGGTCGCGCACCTCCTTGACGCCGATCGAGAGCCGCTCGGTGCGGATGACGGCGACGTCGGCGTGCGAGCCGGCGAGCACGGTGTGGCAGGCGTGGCAGGTGCCGCAGCCCGGCGGCTGCCCGGTCTCGGTC
>JBAWHI010000604.1:0-3371 GCA_049593675.1 Nocardioides sp. | reverse complement strand
CATCCAGGCGATGTCGTCGCCGAGGGTCTCGACCTTCCATCCCGGGATGGTCGGCTGGAGCATGGCGAGGTTGGTCTTGCCGCACGCGCTCGGGAACGCGGCCGCGATGTACTTCACCGTGCCCTCGGGCGACGTGAGCTTGAGGATCAGCATGTGCTCGGCCAGCCAGCCCTCGTCGCGCGCCATCACCGAGGCGATGCGCAGGGCGTAGCACTTCTTGCCGAGCAGCGCGTTGCCGCCGTAGCCGGAGCCGAAGGACCAGATCGCCCGCTCCTCAGGGAACTGCACGATGTACTTGGTGTCGTTGCAGGGCCACGAGACGTCGGCCTGGCCCGGCTCGAGCGGGTGGCCGACGGAGTGGATGGCGGGGACGAACTCGGCGTCCAGCTCGGTCATCCGGTCCAGGACGTGGGTGCCCATCCGCGCCATCACGCGCATCGAGGCGGTGACGTAGGCCGAGTCGGTGACCTCGATGCCGAACATCGGCTTCTCGGCCTCGAGGTGGCCCATGACGAACGGGATGACGTACATGGTGCGACCGCGCATGCAGCCCGCGTAGAGGCCGCGCATCTTCTCCTTCATCTGCTCGGGATCCATCCAGTTGTTGGTGGGTCCCGCATCGCGCTCGTCGACCGAGCAGATGTAGGTGCGGTCCTCGACGCGCGCGACGTCGATCGGGTCGCTGGCGGCGTGGAACGAGTTCGGCTTGATCGCCGGGTTCAGCCGGGTGAAGGTCCCGGTCGAGACCAGGGCGTCGGTGAGCTCGGTCCACTCCTCGTCGGATCCGGTGCACCAGTAGATCCGGTCCGGCTGGGTCATCGCGGCGACCTCGTGGACGAAGTCGAGGACGCCCTGGTGGGTCGTCGGAGCGGCGGTGGACGGCTGCGTCTCGGCAGTCATGGCGTGTTCCCTCTCGCGCATGCGCGGCGGCTCGCTCGGCGTCGTTGTCGGCGACTTGTCTGATCCCGGGGAGGCGGTCTCAGACTGCTCGGACCCCGTGAGTGGGTTGACAGTACCTCCGGATTCTGATGGCTCCACATTGGATCGTTCAACGTCGGGTGTGGTGGGTCACATCCCTTGTTTTGAGCGGGAAACGATGGTTTGCGAGGGTCACCGGTTAGGCTTTCAAGAGACCAAAGAGTCCGGGTGGTCCGACGTGGATCGGGGGTCCTCGATTCGGCATCGCCGGGAGGCGTCGGCTATCCTCGTCCAGTCGCTCACCCCGGTGGGTCGACGGGCGCCTGTAGCTCAACGGATAGAGCATCTGACTACGGATCAGAAGGTTTGGGGTTCGAATCCCTACAGGCGCGCAGATCGAGAAGCCGCCGGTCAGTTCGCTGACCTGCGGCTTCTTGCATGACGGGGCCGTCCGCCTCTCGACCGCAGCCCCGGCATCGACCGCGCCGCTCGTGGGTAGGGGTGGAGTGACTGACCGATCGGCTGAGGAGGACGAGATGCCCAGTGATAAGTCATCGAACGTGAAGAACGAGAAGCAGTACGAGGCCCTCAAGGACAAGGGCATGTCGAAGGAGCGGGCGGCGAAGATCGCGAACTCGCCCGACGCCTCGAAGCACGGCGGCGAGCAGTCCGGCAAGGGTGGCGACAGCAGTCAGGGCGGGACGACGGCGCAGAAGAAGGAAGCGGGCCGCAAGGGCGGCAAGGCCAGCCACTAGGCCACCGGCAAATCACCCGTACGGGTGGTGTCTGCGCGGTCGTCGCTGGATACCAAGAGTGTGGGTAGGAGGTGGGTTCCGGGGCCCCCTCACGCAGCGGAAGGCCCCGGAGCCTGCCGCCCACGATCTCCATGCTCGAGGGGTGAAGGCGGTGCGGATCTACCTCGCCGACAGTGCCGACGCGCAGGCCGCGCGCCAGGCCGCCGTGGACGCCGGGTTCCCGGCGTGCTCGATCTGCTGCTCCGACCACCTCGGTCGGTATCTCCAGGTAGCAGGCGTCGCTCCGGCGCTCGAGCAGGAGCTGATCGCAGCGATCCGCGCCGTCGACCCGTCCGCCGGCACAGCCGGGTTCTGGTTGGACGACGAAGCCCGCTACTGCTGAGCGCGCGCCGCGCAGGCGAGGTCGAGCGCCTCGGTGGCGGCGTTCATCGCCGGCAGGGGCACCTCCAGCGGCACAGCGAACCGCTGGCCTGCGATCTCGAGTCGGGCCAGGAAGTCGAACGGCGCCGTCGCCTGGCCGCGCGCGTGCTCGTCGCACCGGTTGCCGGGCGTGATCTCCAACGGGATCCGGGCCCGGTCCTGTCCCGGCCGGAGCGCGGTCCCTCCGGGCAGGCGAAGTCCGTGCAGGACGCTGCCGTCGACGCTCGCGACCATGATCGGCGGGTCGCCCTCGCGGCGCTCGAGCACGATCGCGCCCTCGGCGCGCGCATCCCTTCCTTCCCCGGTCACGGCCCACCCCCGGGTGAAGGAGAGCCCGACAGCACGGTCCAGCGCGGCTACGTCGCACTGTGTCCGCCAGAGGCGGCGGACATAGACGCTGCTGGCGTCGACCAACGGTTGGCGGATGACGCCGCGGTCGGTCTCGACCACCCCGATGACCGAGCGCTCGTCGCCGTCTGTGGGGCCGCAGGCCGGAGCCGGGAGGTCGAAGCGCAGGTCGAGGGTCTGGTCCGGCGCGAGGGTGGCCGACTCCGCCGCGGCCTCGCCATCGGGGTAGCCCGCCCAGTCGAGGCGCACCGAGCGGACCGCCAGCGGCTCGTCGCTCGTGTTCGTGACCCGCAGGAGGGCGTGCTCGGTGCCCTCCAGGGGGATCAGCTGGGTGAAGCCGAGCGTCGCGGTCGGGGGCGGTCCGTCGACCTCGTCACGAGGAGCGCCGCCGGAGCTGCAGCCGCCCGCGACCACGGTCGCCGCGAGCGTCCCCAGCAGCGCCGCGAGCGCTGCTGAACCTCGTCTGGCTCCCGACATGGATCCATGATGGGGCAACCTCGCCACCCCGGGGGACGGGTGCACGCCAGGTTGGATACCGTGCCCCATGGTCGATGTGGAGAGCATCCTCGATGAGGCAGGACTGACGAACCCCCGCGTGCGCGAGTACGTCGCCCATTGGGCGGCGATCACCGAGCCGGACCGGATCGAGGTCGTGAGCGCGGCCGACGACGACCGGCTCGTGGCCGAGGCGCTGAAGGCCGGCGAGCTGATGCCCGCCGGCGAGGGTCTCTACTACTCACGCAGCTACTACAAGGACACCGCGCGCTCGGAGGAGCGCTCCATCGTCGCCACCAGCGACCCCGCGGACAAGGGCGTCTACAACAACTGGCGCCCGGCCTCGGAGATGAAGCCGATGCTGGTCGAGCGGATGCGCGGCGCCTCGGCCGGCAAGACGATGTATGTCATCCCCTACCTGATGGCGCCGCCCGG
>JBAWHI010000603.1:0-11671 GCA_049593675.1 Nocardioides sp. | reverse complement strand
CAGATGGACGAGTCCCCCCTCGCTGGGCTGGCGAGCGCGCTGCGCGACGCCGGCTGGGAGATCGGGGCGCTCCCGGGCGGCGTGGACCGGCTGGTCGCCGGTCGAGCCGGTGCCGAGCTGCGCGCGTCGTACGCCGCCACCGGCGCGTTCGTGCTGACCCTCTCCTCGGCGCCCGTGCTCGTGGGCGTGGACCGGGCGCGAGAGCTGGTGCGGCGCTGATGGACGCCGCGCCCACCCGCATGGCGGCCGTGGCCCGCAGCTGGGACGACCAGCACCTCGACCTGGCAGCCGCCGCCGCTCAGATCGGCGCCGCCTCCACGGCCGGCTTCACCAGCGCGGTCTCCGGCGCCGCCGCCCGGTTCGCGACGACCTGGTCGCGGCACGCGGCCGCGCTGGGCCAGAGCGCGGAGTCACGAGCCGACGGCCTGCGCGCGACCGCCGAGGACTACCTGCGCACCGACCAGGCGGTCGCCGGCAACCAGCTGCTGCTGCGCTCGATCCTGAGGGAGCTGCGGTGAGCGTCGCCGTCACGCTGCCTCCCGAGCCCCGCACCGTCCCCCTCCTGACGGTGGACCCCGGGTCGATCCGGGGCTTCGGGGCAGATCTCCTGACGGCGTCGGCCCAGATCGACGACCTGGGGTCGTTCGCCGCGGGGCGGGCCCGCATCGACGAGTGGACCGGCGTCGCCGCGACGGCCTACCACGACGCCATCCGGCCGACCGGCCGGCGGGCCGATGCGATGTCGCTCGCGCTGCGCTGGGTCGCCCGCCGGGTCGACCAGCACGCCGACACGATGACCTCGCTCGCGGCTCGGCGCGAGTCGCTCGTCGACGAGCGGACCGAGCTGTTGACGGCGATCTCCGGGCTGCGTCAGCGCATCGGCGCCGCGACCGCGGACCAGGCGCCCACGCTCCAGGCCGAGTGCGACCACGGCACGGCACGGGTGCGCAGCTACGAAGCCGACCTCGACCGCTGGGTCACCGACCTGATGGCCGAGGAGGAGGCGATGCAGGCGGCGTTCGCGCGGGTGCTCACCCTCGACCAGGTCGAGAGCCGGTACGGCGGTGCCGCGGACCCGGCGGACCGGGCGCTGGAGGAGATCCCGGCCTCCGACGCGCCACCGAGCCAGGTGCGGGCGTGGTGGGACGCCCTCAGCCGGGCCGAGCAGCTCGCGATCCTCGCGGCGTCGCCCGGATCGATCGGCAACCGCGACGGCATCCCGCCCGAGGCCAGGGACGAGGCGAACCGGATCTCGCTCGACCGCGATCTCGGGGCCTGGAGCCGGCTCGAGGAGCTCGGGGTGATCACCGACGCGGAGCGGCAGTGGCTGGCCAACGCCCGAGCCGCCCAGGACGCGATCGACGTGATCGAGTTCGGGGTCGACCCCCAGACCCTGGAAGGGATCTCGAGCCGGCTCTACGGCTACGACCCCGCCGCGTTCGAGGGCGACGGGGCGATCGCCCTGAGCGCCGGCGACCTCGAGACCGCCCACGACATCGCGGTGACGGTCCCCGGCTTCGGCACCGACGCCCAGAGTGCGACCTACCAGGCCGAGCGCGCGCTCGACCTCTACGAGGCCACCCGCAGCGTCGAGGGGACCACGGGCGTCGCCACGATGTTCTGGATCGGCTACGACGCCCCGGACAACCTGCCCTGGACCGGCGAGGGCTGGGACGGTGCCGGGGTCCTCGACGAGGGCATGGCGGCCGCGGGCGGCGAGCGTCTGGCCGACCTGCTCGACGGGCTCCGCGCCTCGCGGGACGGGGATCCTGCCCATCTGACCGCGATCGGGCACAGCTACGGATCCACGACGACCGGCCTCGCGGCCCACGACCACGGCATCCCGGTCGACGACCTCGTCTTCGTCGGCAGCCCCGGCGTCGGCGGTGACACGGACGACGTCGGCGACACCGGTGTCGATCCCGACCACGTGTGGGCCGGCGCCAACAGTCGCGATCCGGTCGCGGACCTGGGCAACCACGGCTGGTTCCACCTCGAGTCGGCGCTGGGAGCCGGCCTCGGCGACGACCCTGCCGAGGACGACTTCGGGGCGATCCGGTTCCAGGCCGAGGACGTCGACCGGCCGGGGCACCTCGACTTCGCCCAGCACTCGGAGTACTTCTCGCACGACACGGAGTCGATGTACAACCTCAGCCAGATCATCGCGGGCAACTACGACGCGGTCCTGCTGGCCGGCCACGTCACCGACCCCTGGTACGCCGGTCCGCGCGACCCGGAGTGGGATCGGGACCCGGCCGTGCACGACACCCGGGACGAGCCGTGAGGCGGCGGGCCGCGTGGGTCGGGGCGATGCTGCTCGCGTGCACCGGCTGCGCGGGCCCGGGGAACGGTGACGAGACGGGCGCCGCCACGGCGGAGGAGGAGCTGCTCGCCCAGCGCGACGAGGCGGGGGAGACCGCGACCGCCCTCGTGGAGGGCGCCCTGGACGTCCTCGGGGGCGAGGTGCTGGAGACGCAGGGGCGGTGGGAGGGCTGCACCTCCCGGTTCCCCGAGGGCTACGAGGACTTCCACTACGTCGCGGTGGTGCGGCTCGCGGCCGGACCCGACGCGCCCGAGCAGGTGCTCGGCGACCTGGAGCGGGTCGCGGAGGCGAGCGGCTACGACGTCGGACCGACCGGGGAGCGCTCCGTGCCGATCACCGACGGGGCCGTCTCGGCGTCGCTGGCCGACGTTCCCGACCTCGGCGCCGAGGGGGACGTCCTGATCTCCCTGAGCGTGCAGCCGTGCGTGCCGGTCCCGTCCGACACCTGGCAGGACTGGCTGGCTCGCGACGACCCGGGCCCGCCTGTCTGACCAGGGGCGGAAAACCGCAGGTGGGGCCGCGTGTCCTACCCCCGCCGCGCGCCGGGGCTTCGTAGCCTGTTGTCACTCCTTCCCCATCTGCACCACTGGTGCCTCCAGCGACAGGGCGACGTATGGCGAACAGCTTCATCGGTCGCGACATGGCCGTGGACCTCGGCACCGCCAACACGCTCGTCTACGTGCGCGGCAAGGGCGTGCTGCTCGACGAGCCGAGCGTGGTCGCGCTGAACGACACCACGGGCGAGATCCTGGCCGTCGGGCACGAGGCGAAGCGGATGATCGGGCGCACGCCGGACAACATCACGGCGATCCGCCCGCTCCAGGACGGCGTCATCGCCGACTTCGACGCGACCGAGCAGATGCTGCGCTACTTCATCCAGCAGGTGCACCGCCGGCGCTACTTCGCGAAGCCGCGGATGGTCATCTGCGTGCCGAGCGGCATCCCCGCGGTCGAGCAGCGCGCGGTCAAGGAGGCCGGCTACCAGGCCGGCGCGCGCCGGGTCTACATCGTCGAGGAGCCGATGGCCGCCGCGATCGGCGCCGGGCTCCCGGTCCACCGCGCGACCGGCAACATGGTCGTCGACGTCGGCGGCGGCACGACCGAGGTCGCGGTCATCTCCCTCGGCGGCATCGTCACCAGCCTGTCGATCCGCACCGCAGGCGACGACCTCGACCAGGCGATCGTCGCCTGGATGAAGAAGGAGCACTCGCTGATGCTCGGCGAGCGCACCGCCGAGGAGGTCAAGATGACCCTCGGCTCGGCGTTCCCCCGGGCCGACGAGCCCGAGGCGGAGATCCGCGGACGCGACATGGTCTCCGGGCTGCCCCGGACGGTCGTCGTCTCCAGCGTCGAGGTCCGCCAGGCGCTCGAGGAGCCGCTGCACGCGATCGTCGACGCGGTCCGCAGCACCCTGGACCAGACGCCGCCCGAGCTGGCCGGCGACATCATGGACCGGGGCATCGTGCTCACCGGCGGCGGCGCCCTGCTCGGCGGGCTCGACGACCGGCTGCGCCACGAGACCGGCATGCCCGTGCACGTCGCCGAGGATCCACTCACGTCGGTCGCCCTGGGCGCCGGCAAGTGCGTCGAGGAGTTCGAGGCCCTCCAGCAGGTCCTCGTCAGCGACCGCAGGCGCGTCGGATGAGCCGGGAGAGGCGCTGGCGCGGAGCCGACGGTCGCAAGCCCTCGCCCGCCCTGGTCGTCGCCCTCGTGCTCGCCTCGTTCAGCCTGATGGCGCTGGACTCCCAGGCGGGCGGGCCCGTCGACTCGGCTCGCCGGGCCGTCGGCGAGGTCTTCGGTCCGGTCGAGGTCGCGAGCGCGACCGCGATCCGTCCGTTCACCGCGGTCCCGAGCTGGTTCCGGTCTCGTGACGACCTGCAGCAGGACCTGATCGCGCTTCGCGCCGAGAACTCCCAGCTGCGCTCGGACGTCGCGACCCAGGACTACAACCGCAACCGGCTCGAGGAGTACGACGGCCTGACGACCGCGGCCGAGTCGCTCGGCGCCTCGCTGGTCCCCGCCCGCGTGGTCGGGCTGGGCCCGTCGCAGTCGTTCTCGCGCACGGTCACGATCGACGCCGGCTCCGAGGCCGGTGTCACCCCGGACCTGACCGTCCTCAACAACGACGGACTGGTCGGCCGGGTGCTACGAGTCACCCGCAGCACGGCCACCGTCCTCCTCATCGTCGACGCCGACTCGGTGGTCGGCGCGCGGGTGGGCAGCAGCATGCAGGTCGGGCTGCTGAACGGTCGGGGCGTGCTCGGCAACGACGGCCGGCTCGACCTCGAGCTGGTCGACAGCAGCTCCCTGCCGACGCGCGGCGAGACCGTCGTCACCTGGGGCAGCGAGGCCGCCGGACCCTACGTGTCCGGTGTGCCGATCGGGGAGGTGACCAGCGTCTTCAGCAGTGTCCGCGAGACCGCCCAGCGCGCGGCGATCGACCCGTTCGTCGACTTCGGCGCCCTCGACCTGGTCGGGGTGGTGGTCCCGTCCGGCACCCCCAGCGACCGCTCGATCATCGAGTCCGACGGGACGCTGCGGTGAGGGGGCCGCGATGACCTGGATCCGCGCGCTCGTCGCCGTCGCCGCCGTGTCCGTCGCCCTCGTCCTCCAGGTGACCCTGTTCCCCCACGTCGCCTGGAACGGCATCGTCCCCAACCTCTGCCTGCTGGTCGTGGTCGGTGCCGCGCTGACGCGCGGGCCGCAGTTCGCGATGGTGCTCGGCTTCGCTGCCGGGGTGGTCCTCGACCTCGCGCCACCGGCCGACCACCTCGCCGGCCGCTGGGCACTCGCCCTGGTCGTGGTCGGCTACGTCGCGGGCCAGGTCCGACAGGGGAGTCGCCACGACGCCCGGCCCAGCGCCGGCACCGTCGTCCTGACCGTCGCCGCCGCGTCGTTCGTCGGCACCTCGGTCTTCGCGCTCAGCGGCGTCCTGCTCGGCGACCCGGTCGCGGTCCCCGCCCTGCTCCAGGTGATCGCGGTCGCGATCATCTGGGACGTGGTGCTCACCCCGTTCGTGCTGCCGCCGGTGATGGCGCTGTTCCGCAGGCTGGAGCCCGACCGTGCCCTGGCCCAGTGAAGCCCCAGTGAGGATCCGATGACGTCACGCTCGAGTCGGCTCCGGCTGGTGGTCGTCCAGGCTCTGGTGTTCTCCCTGTTCGCCACCCTCCTGGTGCGCCTCTACTACCTCCAGGTCGTCAGCGGGGAGCAGTACACCGCCCAGGCGGCCTCGCAGTCCGTGCGCGACATCGTCGTGCAGCCGCAGCGCGGCCTGATCGTCGACGACATGGGCCGACCGCTGGTCGCCAACCGCACCTCCTGGGTCGTCTCGCTCGACCGGGCGGTGCTGGACCGGATGACCGATCGGCAGCGTGGTCTGCTGATCGACCGGGTCGCCGGCGTGGTCGACGTCTCGGCCCGGACGATCGGGCGCAGGCTCGTCGACTGCGGTGACGAGGGCAGCGTCCCGGGCACCTGCTGGAACGGCTCGCCCTATCAGCCGGTGCCGGTCGCGACCGACGTCCGCCAGTCGGCTGCGCTGCGCGTCCTGGAGCAGCCGGAGGACTACCCCGGCGTCGTGGCCGAGCAGCAGAGCGTGCGCGCCTACCCGCAGCCGTTCGGCGTCAACCTCGCCCACGTGCTCGGCTACCTGAGCCCGATCACCGAGGACGAGTTCGATCGCGCCCAGGAGAACGGTGATCGCTCAGTGAACGGCGCGTCCTCGGTGGGGCGAGCCGGCGTCGAGAAGCAGTACGACCGCTGGTTGCGCGGCATGCCCGGCTACAAGAGCGTCGCGGTCGACTCGATGGGGCGGGTCCTCGGCGACGACGGCGAGGTGGCCAGCCAGCCGGGGGACACCCTGGTGACCAGCATCGACGCCAAGGTGCAGGCGGTGGTCGAGGAGCAGCTCTGGCAGACCATCAAGACCGCACGGCAGACCCGCGACGAGGTCACCAACCGCAACTACGTCGCCGACTCCGGTGCGGCCGTCGTCCTGGAGGCCGACACCGGCCGGGTCGTCGCGATGGCGAGTCAACCGACGTACGACCCGAGCGTGTGGGTCGGTGGGATCACGAAGAAGCAGCTCGCCCGGCTCTACTCCGATGCGGCGGGGAACCCGCTGCTCGGCCGCGCCACCCAGGGCCAGTTCGCCCCGGGCTCGACGTGGAAGCCGTTCATGACCGCCGGTGCGCTGACCAACGGCTACTCGCCGGACACCCGGCTCAACTGCTCCTCCGCGTTCCGGGTCGGCAACCGTGACTTCAAGAACTACGAGTCCGGGGCCTACGGCTACATCAGCTTCGCCCAGGCTCTCGAGGTCTCCTGCAACACCTTCTTCTACCGGGTCGGCTACGACTTCTGGCAGCGCTACGGCTCCGACGTCGCCGACGTCCGCGCGAAGGACCCGCTCGTCGCCGAGGCGAAGACCTTCGGCTTCGGCAGCGAGACGGGGATCGACCTGCCCGGCGAGGCGTCCGGCCGGATCGCGGACCGGGCCTGGAAGCGCGACTACTACGCCTCCATGAAGGACTACTACTGCGACATCGCCGACCAGCCCCAGGACGCGGACACGAGCGACTTCGTCTACCTCTTCGCCCAGGAGTTCTGCGTCGAGGGCTACGCCTACCGGGCCGGCGACGCCGTGAACTTCGCGATCGGGCAGGGCGACACGATCGTCACCCCGCTCCAGCTGGCGCGCGGGTACGCCGCGCTCGCCAACGGCGGGACGCTCTACGCGCCCCGCGTGGCCAAGGCGGTCGTCAGCCCGGACGGAGAGGTGCTCAAGCGGATCGCTCCGAAGAAGGTCGGCACGGTCGGTCTGCCGCAGAGCGTCCTGACCTACATCGACGAGGCGCTCAAGGGCGTCACCCGGCAGGGCACGATGTCGTGGCGGATGGGTGGGTTCCCGCTCGACCAGGTCTCGATCCGGTCGAAGACCGGCTCCGCGGAGGTCTACGGCAAGCAGTCGACGTCGTGGGTCGCCTCCTACTCCGACGACTACGTGGTCGTGATGATGGTCAGCCAGGGCGGCACCGGTTCGGGCACCTCCGGTCCGGCCGTCCGCGCGATCTGGGAGGCGCTCTACGGCATCGAGGGTGAGACCGTTCGCCCCGACCAGGCGGCGATCCCCGGGACGACGCCACCGAACGCGCTGCCGAACTTCACCAAGAACGGCGCCATCCTGCCGCCGGCAGCAGGGAGGGGCTGAGATGATCCGGTCACCCCGCCTGGACTGGGTGCTGATGCTCGCCGTGCTCGGCCTGGTCACCTTCGGCACGCTGCTCGTCTGGTCCGCGACGAGCCATCGCGAGGACCTCACGGGCGGCGACCCGACGGCGTACCTCAAGAAGCAGCTGATCAACATCGTCATCGGCCTGGTGCTGATGGTGGTGGTGATGGCCACCGACCACCGGTGGGTGCGGATCCTGGCGCCTCTGGTCTACCTCGCCTCGATCGCCGGCCTCGTCCTGGTGCTGACCATGGGGTCGACGGTCAACGGATCGCGGTCCTGGGTCCAGCTCGGCGGCATGTCCATCCAGCCCTCCGAGTTCGCCAAGCTCGCCGTGGTGGTCGGCATGGCCCTGTGGGTGGCCGAGCGGACCGATGCCCGTCGGGGCAGAGCGGGCGGCGGCGCCGGTGACGTGTTCGGCATGCTCGTGATCGCCGGTGTCCCCGCGGTGCTCATCCTGCTCCAACCCGACCTCGGGACCATGCTGGTGCTCTCCGCCACCGTCTTCGGGGTGCTCGCCGTCTCCGGCACGTCGCGACGCTGGCTGGGGCTGCTCGCCGCCGGTGGCGCCACCGCCGCGGCGGCCGCGATCGCCTTCGGGTTCCTCAAGCAGTACCAGGTGGACCGCTTCCTCGCGTTCACCAACCCCGACCTGGACCCGCGCGGGGCCGGCTACAACGTGGAGCAGGCCCGGATCGCGGTCGGCAACGGCGGTGTCTTCGGCCAGGGCCTCTTCGACGGCTCGCAGACCCGGGCCGGCTTCGTCCCCGAGCAGCACACCGACTTCGTCTTCACCGTCGCGGGCGAGGAGCTCGGTCTGGTCGGCGCAGGGCTGCTGATCGCGCTGCTCGGCGTGGTCATCTGGCGGGCCCTCGCGATCGCCGCCCGCACCGACGACGTGTTCGGCCGGCTCGCGGCCGCAGGCATCGCCTGCTGGTTCGGCTTCCAGGCGTTCCAGAACGTCGGCATGTGTCTCGGCATCATGCCCGTCACCGGCGTACCCCTGCCGTTCGTGTCGTACGGCGGCAGCTCGATGTTCGCCGGGATGCTGGCGATCGGGCTGCTGCAGAACATCCACCTTCGTTCCACGGCGAGCGTGCCGAACCGCTTCACGATGCCGGACCGCGTGCTGTCGGCACGCTGAGCAGCCCGCCGTCGGGGGTCAGGGGTTGATCGCGATGAAGATGAAGGCGGCGAACAGCACCAGGTGCACGAACCCCTGGAGCGACTTGGACCGGCCGGGGACCACGGTCAGCACCGCCACGATCACCGAGACCAGCAGCAGGACCATCTGGGTCGGCTCGAGCCCCAGCAGGAGCGGTCCGTCCAGCCAGATCGAGGCGACGGCGATGACCGGGATGGTGAGACCGATGCTCGCCATCGCTGATCCGTAGGCGAGGTTGAGGCTGGTCTGCACACGGTTCTGGGCCGCAGCACGCGCGGCCGCGATCGACTCCGGGAGCAGCACCAGCAGGGCGATGACGACGCCGACGAACGAGTGCGGGAAGCCGATCCGGTCGACCGCATCCTCGATCGGGTAGGACTCGACCTTGGCCAGCCCCACGACCGCCACCAGGCCGACCAGGAGCAGCACCAGGCTCGCCAGCGCGGCCCGGTCGCTCGGCGGGTCCGCGTGGCCGTCCTCGTCGTCGTCCCGCGGGCCCGACCCGGTCTGCACCGGCAGGAAGAAGTCGCGGTGCTTCACGGTCTGGGTGAACACGAAGATGCCGTAGAGCGCCAGCGACGCGACGGCGGCGAAGGCGAGCTGGGCCCCGGAGAACTCGGGACCCGCCTCGCTGGTCGTGAACCGGGGGAGCACCAGCGTGAGGGTGGCCAGTGCGATCACCGTCATCAGCGCTGCGCCCGCGCCCTCCGGGTTGAAGACCGCCATCCGGTAGCGGATCGCGCCGATGACCAGCGCCAGCCCGGCGATGCCGTTGACGGTGATCATCACGGCGGCGAACACCGTGTCCCGCGCCAGTGACGAGGTGGCCCCGCTGCCACTGACCATCAGGGTCACGATCAGCGCCACCTCGATGACGGTCACGGCGACGGCGAGCAGCAGCGAGCCGAACGGCTCGCCGACCCGGTGCGCCACCACCTCCGCGTGGTGCACGGCGGAGAGGACGGCGCCGATCAGGAAGACGCCGATCACCAGCGCGGCGACCGCGCCGGGGTGCCGTCCCCACGAGAGCACCAGCACGACGGTCGCCGCGAGGGGGGCGATGGTGGTCCAGTGGAGGCGTCGCACCAGCGAAGTCATGGGGAGACCCTACGGAGGTCGCGCGTCCCGACTCACGCCGAGGCCCGCAGGTGAGACTGGCCCTAGGCTGAGCGGCGATGAGCGCCCGAGTCGGCCCCGAGACGGGGGAGTACACCCACCGGCAGGTGCTCACGATCCTGTCCGGTCTGATGCTGGGGATGTTCCTCGGTGCTCTCGACCAGACGATCGTGAGCACCTCGATCCGGACCATCGCCGACGATCTCGACGGCCTGTCGATCCAGGCGTGGGTGACGACCTCCTACCTGATCACGGCCACGATCACGACGCCGATCTACGGCAAGCTCGGCGACAACTACGGTCGCAAGAAGCTGTTCATGTTCGCGATCACCGTCTTCATCCTCGGGTCGGTGCTGTGCGCGTTCGCGACCTCGATGTACCAGCTCGCGGCGTTCCGTGCCTTCCAGGGCCTGGGCGCGGGGGGCCTGTTCACCCTGGTGCTCGCCATCATCGGCGACATCGTGTCGCCGCGTGAGCGCGCCCGCTACACCGGCTACTTCATGGCCATGTTCGGGGCCTCGAGCGTGCTCGGACCGCTCATCGGCGGCTTCTTCGCCGGCCAGGCCACGATCCTGGGGGTCACCGGCTGGCGCTGGGTGTTCCTCGTGAACGTCCCGATCGGCATCTTCGCCCTGTTCGTCGTCTCGGCCACGTTGCACGTGCACCACACGAGGCGGGCGCTGCGCGTCGACTGGTGGGGGGCGATCGCGCTCGTGGTCGCCCTGGTGCCGCTGCTCACCGTCGCAGAGCAGGGCCGGACCTGGGGCTGGGACTCGCCGCGGTCGGTCGCGGCGTACCTCGTCGGGGCGCTCGGCGTCGTGGCGTTCGTGCTGGCCGAGCGCGCCATGGGAGAGGCCGCCCTGATCCCGCTGCGGATCTTCCGGGTCCGCGCGGCCGCGGTGACGATCGCCGCCAGCGTGATCGTCGGCATGGCGATGTTCGGCGGCATCATGCTGCTGCCGCTCTACATGCAGATCGTCCACGGTGCGACCCCGACCGAGTCGGGCCTGCTCATGCTGCCGATGGTCGTCGGCATGATGGCGTCCTCGATCGGGTCCGGACAGGTCATCTCCCGGACCGGCCACATCCGGCTGTTCCCGATCGTGGGGTCCGCGGTGATGGTCGTCGGCCTCGGCCTGCTGTCCCTCTGCGACGCCGACACCCCCCAGGTCTGGCTCAGCCTCGCGATGTTCGTGCTCGGCATCGGGCTCGGCAACTGCCTGCAGCCGATCCTGCTCATCGTGCAGAGCTCGGTGCCTCCCTCCGACATCGGCGTCGCCACGAGCTCGGCCACCTTCTTCCGCCAGATCGGCGGGACGCTCGGCGTGGCCATCTTCCTCACGGTGCTGTTCAGCACCGTCGGCTCCAACATCAGCACCGCGGTCGAGCAGGAGAGCCAGACCCCGGAGTGGCAGCGGGCGCTCGCCGACAGCGGGGGCCTCGACGCCTCCGTGATCGCCGAGGTGCAGGACGACTCCTCGGTGATCGATGAGCTGGACCCGGTCCTGGCCCACCCGTTCCGGGTCGGCTTCGCCGAGTCGATGGACACCGTGTTCATGCTCGCCGCAGGCGTGGGCGTGCTGGCGTTCCTGATCCTGCTGCTGCTCCCACCGGTCGAGCTGCGGGCCACGTCGGCGGGCGTCGCAGCACGCGCCGAGGCGCACGGCGCTGAGCCGCCGGCCTGATCTGTTTGGATGGACCCATGAGCGACCAGACGACGATCGAGCCGGACATCGCCGAAGCCGTTCACCACGTGGCGAACCGCTACGGCGTGCGCGGTCTGGAGGAGATGATCGCCCTCGCCCAGGAGGAGCTGGTCGAGGCCCGTCGGGCGCTG
>JBAWHI010000602.1:0-1778 GCA_049593675.1 Nocardioides sp. | reverse complement strand
GCGCTGGCGCGTGGGCGGCCCGGAGGGGCCGGTGCTGGAGGTCGCCTCGGTCCGTACGCCGTGCGTCGACTTCAAGAGCTGGATGGGCCGCAGCGGCTACGACGACCGCTCCTGGGTGAAGCGGTTCGCCGCCGAGGGACGTCCCGGGCCGTACCTGCGGGTGCTGGTGCCCGGCCGGATCGGCGCCGGCGACGAGCTCGAGGTGGTCCACCGGCCCGGTCACGGCGTGACCGTCTCCTTGATGTTCCGCGCCCTGCACGGCCACCCCGACCTGCTTCCCCGCCTGCTGGAGGTCGAGCGGCTCACCGCGAAGGCGCGCGTCAAGGTCGACGAGTACGTCGCCGCGACGGCGAACGAAACCCTCGGCGTGGCGACGGGTGCCCGGCTACCGGAGCGTAACCATGTGAACTAGGTTACCTGCGAGCACACCCGCCCTCGGCCGCCCAGCAGGAGAGACATGCCCGTCAAGACCGATGCCAGCTTCGTGAACACGCTGCCCCAGAACGTCGCCTTGCAGTTCCTCGACCGTGTGCGCACGTCGGGTCCGAGCGAGGCCTACCGGTACCCGGTCGGCGAGAAGTGGGAGTCGGTCACCTGGACCCAGGCCGGCGAGCGGGTACGTCACCTGGCGGCCGGGCTGGTCGCGCTCGGCGTCGAGCCCGAGCAGCGGGTCGGGATCGCCTCCTCCACCCGCTACGAGTGGGTGCTGGCGGACCTCGCGGTGATGTGCGCCGGTGCGGCGACCACGACGGTGTACCCGAGCACCAACAGCGAGGACACGGCGTACATCCTCAGCGACTCCGACAGCGTGGTCGTCTTCGCCGAGGACGACGAGCAGGTCGCCAAGCTGCGTGAGCAGCGCGCGCAGCTGCCGCACCTGACCAAGGTCGTGGTCTTCGACGGCACCGTGGACGGCGACTGGGTGATCGGTCTGGACGACCTCGCCGAGCTCGGCCGCGCCCGCCTCGCCGACCAGCCCGACCTGATCGAGGCCATCGCCGGGGCGATCGCCCCCGACCAGCTGGCCACCCTGATCTACACCTCGGGGACGACGGGCCGTCCCAAGGGTGTGCGTCTGCGCCACGAGGCGTGGGTCTACGAGGGCGAGGCCATCAAGGCGCAGAAGATCCTCGACGAGACGGATCTGCAGTTCCTGTGGCTGCCGATGGCGCACTCCTTCGGCAAGGTCCTGCTCTCGACCCAGATGGCGTGCGGGTTCGCCACCGCGATCGACGGCCGCGTCGACAAGATCGTCGACAACCTGGGCGTCGTGAAGCCGACCTTCATGGGCGCCGCCCCGCGGATCTTCGAGAAGGCCCACGGCCGGATCGTCACCATGACCGCCTCCGAGGGCGGGGCCAAGGAGAAGATCTTCACGCAGGCGTTCAAGGTCGGGCTGGAGGTGGACCGGCTCAAGCGTGAGGGCACGTCGGTGCCGCTGCCACTGAGGCTGCAGCACGCGGTCTTCGACAAGCTGGTGTTCAGCAAGGTCCGCGACCGCTTCGGCGGCCGGGTGCGGTTCTTCATCTCGGGCGCCGCCGCCCTCAACAAGGACATCGCCGAGTGGTTCCACGCCGCCGGCATCCTGATCCTCGAGGGCTACGGGTTGACGGAGTCCTCGGCCGGCTCGTTCGTCAACCACCCCGAGGACTACCGCTTCGGCACCGTCGGCCCTGCCGTCCCCGGCACCGAGGTCAGGCTCGGCGACGGCGACGAGGTCCTGATCAAGGGACCCGGCGTCATGGACGGCTACCACAACCTGCCGGACGAGACGGCAC
>JBAWHI010000601.1:0-31473 GCA_049593675.1 Nocardioides sp. | reverse complement strand
CAGTGGTCGACCCTGCAGTCGGTCTTCCCCGACGGCGTCTGCGACTGGTCGCAGCCGGGCCGGGGGCAGGGGCCGGCTGAGACCTGGCTGCGCTACGACGCCCGCGACGGCGGTGCGAGGTACGGCGGGCGCAACCTGGGCGCCGTGCCGCCCCACTCCGCGGGCGGCCTCACCAGCCCGGTCTTCGCGTCGATGCTGCGGCGCTGAGGCCGGCCACGCCGCCGCCGGAGCGCCCTCGTCGGCGGTGGGTCGTGCTCGGTCTGGTCTCGGGAGGCGGTGCCGCACCCACCGCCGGGGGTCGTCGCCACACCGCCGGGAACCGTCGCCACACCGTCGTGCCCTCAGCCACGATCCGGGTGATGACTATCGTCTCTGGCGCAGGGTGGGCCGGGGGTCGCTGTCCATGTTGTGCCGCTCCACGACCCCGCGTGCGCTGTCGAGATCGCCGTCCTCGATCACCCGGACCAGCTCCTGGTGGACCACGAGTCGCTGCTGGTGGAACTCGGTCAACGACATCGGGCCGGCCGATCGGACCGAGATGGTGTGCTCCTCGACCAGGTCGAGGAGCGAGAGGTAGAGCGAGCTGAGGATCTCGCTGCGGGTCGCGGCCGCGATCTTCGAGTGCAGCTCCCAGTTGGAGTGGAGGAACGCGATGCCGTCCTCGGCCGTGAGTGCGTCTGCCATCTTGCCGAGTGCGGCACCCATCGCATCGAGGTCCGCCTGGGTTGCGTAGCGGCAGGCGTCCTCCACGATGAGGAACTCCAGTGCGTTGCGGATCCGCACGGCTTCGGCGACCGTGCTCCGGTCGATGTTCAGCCCCAGCAGCGCGTTGCCGAGCTTGGCCATGGGGGACTGCTCGGCTGCGAAGACGCCACCGCCCGGACCGGGCCGCACGGTGATCAGGCCGCGCGCCTGGAGGAGCCGCAGGGTCTCGTTGAAGGTGCCGAGTGACAGCGAGGCGTCGACCTTCGCGCGCACTTCCTCTTTGGTGCCCAACCGGGCGCCCGTCTCCACGCCGCTGAGGATGTCGGCCAGGTGGGACGCGGCTACCTCGGCGCGCGAGGACCCGAAGGAGGTGGTCATTGCCATAAGGAGCTCATCTCTAGGACGCGGCGATCGTAATAATCATAATTCATTGTGATTGTTCTTGACAGAAGGGTGTGACGGCGGCAACACTTAATCCATCGTAATGAATTCTAAACGTTACGAACAGCCCTGTCACAGACAGCGGCGCTGTCCGGAGCTGGAGAGGTCGATGATGACGGAACCGAGAACGGTCCGCGTGGCGTTCGTGGGGATCACCCACCCGCACTCGTCGGGACGCTATCGCAGCGCCGCAGACCTCGACGGAGTCGACCTGGTCGGCGCCGCCGACGTCGATGGGACGGCCCTGCAGGCCTTCTGTCAGGAGGTCGGTGCCAGTCCCCGGACGGTCGAGGACATCCTGGCCGATCCGGACGTCGACGGTGTGCTCGTGCACTCCAAGTCCGACCAGATGGCGGCGCTCGGCGTTGCCGCGATCCGGGCCGGCAAGCACGTCCTGATCGAGAAGCCCGGAGGTGCCACCGTCGCGGACCTGCGCTCGCTGGCGGAGGCCGCCGAGGCGCGAGAGGACCTGGTGACCCGCGTCGGCTACAACTTCCACTTCTCGCCTGCGGTCGCCAGGACGCGCTCGCAGCTGGAGGAGGACGCGGTCGGGACGGTCACCCTGGTCCGTGGGCACGGCGCCTGCTCGCGCCAGGAGCACCTCGCGGCCCACCTCAACCAGCCCGCAGACATGGCCGGAGGACTGTGGGTGATCGGTTGCCACACCCTGCACCTGATGGTCGAGCTGCTCGGACGCCCTGATGCTGTTCGGGCCTCGGTCGAGAAGCTGCCCGGCCTGTCGACCGCGAGCTCTCGGGAGGACGTCGCCAGCGTGACGATGCTGTACCCGGACAAGCTCGCGACGTTCGACTTCACCGTCCACGAGGACTGCGAGTGGTTCGAGTCCTCCGAAGTGACGCTGTACGGCACCGCCGGACAGCTCACGATGGGCGTCCTGCCAGGTCGCGTATCCACCCTCCGTGTCGACGATGACCGGGACCGGGCCGGTTGGAGCGACTGGCACGAAGGCCGCTTCGCCGCACCCTGGGGCGGCGATGACTCCTCGTTCAGCGAGCTCCCGCAGGTGGGCAATCGGTTCTTCTTCGATGAGGAGCTCAAGGAGTTCGTGGCAGCCATCCGCGGCGAGGAGGGCGCCGGCGTGCCCGCATCCACCGCCCTGGACGTCGCTCTGATCGTCGCCGCAGCCCTGCAGTCCGCTGAGCGCGACGGCGTGCGGGTCGCGCTCCAGGACCTGTCGGCCTGACGGACGGACGCACCACAACTCGACAGCCAGCAGCCGAGCCGACCGGCCGCCATCGGAGCCGGTGGCTCCGGCCGGCGATGTCCAGAGCAGCTCCGAGCGGCCGATCCGTCCGAGCGCAGCAGCGAGGCAGCCGATCCCAGCAGCAGACCGATGCAGAGCACCAGACAGACGACCGACCCAGAGAACAAAGGTGGTGACGACGTGGGACAGCCCCCGTCCAGGACCTTCATGGTGATCGATGGCGCCGATGCCGAGGCGGCCGACGGCGCCTGGATCGAGGTCCACAGCCCGGCCACGGGCGAGGTGCTCGGCGAGGTTCCCCGCGGCCAGGCTGCCGACATCCGGGCCGCCACCGAGGCCGCTCGGGCGGCCTTCCGCGCCTGGAGCACGACATCGGCCACACAGCGAGGGCGTGCTCTGCGTGAGTTCGCGGACCTGGTAGAGGGCGAGCAGGAGGAACTCGCGCGGTTGCTGTGTGCCGAGACCGGCAATGCCCTGCGCACCCAGTCCCGTCCCGAGATCGGCTCCGCCATCGACATCCTGCGCTACTTCGCAGGTGTGGCCCAGGAGGCGAAGGGGGAGACGGTCCCGCTGGGCCCCGGCATCTTCAACTACACCGTCCGTGAGCCCATGGGCGTCGTCGGTGCCATGACGCCGTGGAACGCGCCGGTCCAGTTGGCCATCGTCAAGGCTGCGGCTGCGATCGTGACCGGCAACACGGTCGTGCTGAAAGCCTCCGAGGAAGCTCCGCTCGCCGTCCTGCGAGTCGCCCGGCTCGCGCAGCAGGCGCTGCCGCCGGGTGTGTTCAACATCGTCACCGGGCTCGGCCCGGAGGCCGGTGCTGCGCTCCTGGCCGAACCGGGTCTGGCGAAGATCTCGTTCACCGGCTCCACACGGGTGGGGCGGATGGTGATGGCCGCGGCGGCAGACCGGATCGTGCCGATCTCACTCGAGCTCGGCGGGAAGAGTCCAGCAGTGGTGTGCGCCGATGCCGACGACGACGACACCGCCCGCGGCGTCCTGAACGGGATGCGGTTCCACCGCCAGGGCCAGTCCTGCACGGCGGGCAGCCGCCTGTTCGTCCACGACGACGTCTACGACAGCTTCGTCGCACGCTTGCGCCGGTTCGTCGACGCCCTCGTGGTCGGCGATCCCCTCGATGAGCGCTCGGATATGGGGAGCCTGATCAACCGGCGACAGTTCGACCAGGTCCGGGGGTATGTGCGCGACGCGCTGCGCAACGGTGGCGAGCTCGTCACCGGGTCGCACCCGGACGAGGTCGTCGAAGGCCCCGGCTACTACCTCAAGCCGACCCTCCTCGCGGGCCTTGCACCAGACGACCCTGCCTCGTGCGAGGAGATCTTCGGACCGGTCATGGTGATCAGTCGGTGGAGCGAGCTCGACGAGGTCGTCGAGCTCTGCAACGACACGCCCTACGGTCTGGCTGCCTACGTCTGGACGAACGACATCACCACCGCGCTCACGCTCGCCGACCGCATCGAGGCCGGCTGGGTCCAGGTCAACCGCGGACTCGGTCAGCTGCCCGGCCTCTCCTACGGAGGCATCAAGGCGAGCGGCATCGGTGGCGAGTTCTCGCTCGAGACCGCCATCGAGGCATTCACCCATCGCAAGACCGTCACCGTGGGCGTCTAGCGGCGATCCCGGACCGAGAAGTCAGAGAGAAGGAACGAGCATGGCCACCGAGAACCTGAACCACTACACCAACCCGGGCGAGATCGACCTGGACGTCGACGTCTCCGCGATGACCCGCGAGGAGCTCATCGCCCACAACATGAGGGTCGTTGAGGCGCACTTCCACAACGAGACGCCCGACCTCGTCGACCGGGCCATCGCCCTGTACGGCCCGGACATCGTCTGGGAGGCGCCGGCCCGCGGCATCGTGATGACGGATCCGGCCGAGGTCAAGGAGGCCTACCTCGGCATCTACAAGACCGTCAGCTTCAACAAGGCGACCACCCTGCGCCGGTTCGCGACCGAGGACTTCGTCTTCGACGACCAGGTGATCGACATGACCGTGGTCGGCGAGCTGATGCCGAACCTCGGCTTCAAGCCGGGTGACCGGGTGAGTATGCGACTGGTGCACTGCTTCGAGATGAAGGACGGACGCATCGCCCGCGAGATCGCCTACGAGATCTCCCGCCCCTTCCAGGGCCCCACCGACAACGACTCCATCCCCGAGGGCTCGCCCACCGAGGAGTTCGCCGACGGACCCCACTTCGGTCAGTGGTGACCGTCGGCTGACCCGTCTCTGACCACCCCCCACGCGGCCGACCGACCGTCGGCCGCGAACCGACCGACCGCCGACCCGGCGGCTCGGCCTGGCCGGCGACCCTGCGGCCGGACCGAACGCGACCCACCCACGAGCACAGAGAGAGACCCACCATGAAGCTCACCGGATTCAACCTCGACGGGGTGCGCCACATCGGCGCCATCGAAGACAGCAAGGTCCGCGACCTGGGCACGGTCGCGACCTTCTACGAGGACACCACAGCCGGACTCGCCAGCCAGGGCGGCGACCTCCACGACCTCGACGCGCTCGAGCTGGCCCCTGCCGTTCCGGAGACCGCACGGATCTTCTGCGTCGGCATCAACTATCGCAGCCACGCTGGGGAGTCCAAGGACCTTGCCGGCATCGACGAGCCCAAGGTGCCGATGGTCTTCGGTCGCTGGCAGCAGTCCCTCGTCATCGACGGCGTCCCGGTGCCGGTCCCCCCGAACGAGCCCGGGCTCGACTGGGAGGTCGAGCTGGCTGTCGTCATGTCGGACCGGGTCTGGCGCGCCGACGAGGACACCGCCATGGAGCACGTGCTCGGCTACGCGGCGTTCAACGACCTCAGTGCGCGGACGAAGCAGCTCGAGACGCCGCAGTTCACCCTCGGCAAGAACGCGGACCGCAGTGGCCCGATCAGCTCGGTGGTCACCAAGGACGAGGTCGGCGACATCGCCGCAGGTCTTCGCGTCACCACCGAGGTCAACGGCGAGGTCATGCAGGAGGGCAACACCCGCGACCTGATCCACAGCGTCGGCAGGATCATCTCCTACATCACCGACACCCTCACCCTGCTGCCCGGCGACGTCATCGCCACGGGTACTCCCGGCGGTGTCGGCGCCGGCCGCAAGCCGCAGATCTTCCTGCAGGCCGGTGACGAGGTCGTCGTCACCGTCGACTCGGTCGGCTCCGTGAGGAACCCCATCGTCGCGGACGTGCCCCGCTGAAGGCGCTGCGATCCCACCTGGCCGATCGCGTCGCCACCATCTACATCCCGTCTACATCGCATCCGAGGAGTCACCGTGCTGCACGGAGTGACCGTCATCGACCTGTCCCGGGCCCTGGCCGGTCCGCAGGCCACCATGATGCTGGGCGATCTGGGTGCCCGGGTGATCAAGGTGGAGCTGCCCGGTGGCGGTGACGACAGTCGGGGCTGGGGGCCGCCGTTCGTCGGGCCCGACGCAGAGCGACCGGAGTCGACCTACTTCCTGTCGTGCAACCGCAACAAGGAGTCGGTCACCGTCGACCTGAAGACCGAGGACGGCAGGCGGACCCTCGAGGAGCTTGTCCGTCGCGCCGACGTCCTCGTCGAGAACTTCCGGACCGGAGTCCTCGACAAGCTCGGGTTCAGCGTCCGTCGACTCCATGAGCTCAACGAGCGGCTCGTCATCGCCTCCGTGACCGGGTTCGGCCATGACGGACCGGATGCCCACCGGCCCGGGTACGACCAGATCGCCCAGGGCGAGGCAGGCCTGATGAGTCTGACCGGGTCGCCGGACGGGGAGCCGACGAAGGTCGGCGTCCCGGTCGGAGACCTGCTGGCGGGCATGAACATCGCCTTCGGTATCGCCGCGGCCCTGTGTGAGCGCCACCAGACCGGGCGAGGGCGTGTGGTCCGGACGAGCCTGCTCGCCAGCCTGGTCGGGGCCCACGCCTTCCAGGGCACCCGCTGGACGGTGGCCGGCGAGGTGCCGAACCGTGCCGGCAACCATCACCCGTCGATCGCTCCCTACGGGCTGTTCCACGCCGCCGACGGTCCCCTCCAGGTCGCGGTCGGAAGCGACGGGCTCTGGGACCGGTTCGCCGAGGTCCTCGACCTGGACCCCGCCGACCCCCGCTTCGCCGCCAACCGGGACCGGGTCCGTCATCGTGACGACCTCACTCGAGTCGTCGACGCGATCCTCCAGACCGAGCCGGCGGCCCACTGGCTCCGCCTGCTCACCGATGCGGGTGTTCCCTGCGGCAAGGTGCGAACCCTCGACGAGGTCTACGCCTGGGAGCAGACGGTGTCGCAGGGTCTGCTCATCGAGGTCGATCATCCGGTGATCGGGCCTGTCACCCTGCCCGGACCGGCCCTGCGCCTCGACGACAACCCGTACGCCGGCGCACGCGATCGGCACCAGGCGCCACCCCGGCTCGGTGAGCACAACGAGTCCATCGCGAGGTGGCTCGACCGGCCGGCGCCGGCCTCCGTACCGACCCCGGCCGATGGGCGCTGTCCAGCGTCCAACGGGAGTCTTGACTTGTGACGCCGGACACTCCTACGCTCAAAACATTCTAATCAATTGCGGTTGACAGTGCGGAATGTCGCCTCGGGCTCGGCCGGACGGTCCTCGACAGACAACTCAAGACCAACGTGCCCCGGGCGCGCCGCGCAGAGTGTCGGACGCAGCTCGATCGTCGATCGGCGTGATCTCGACGTTCACCGGAGCGACCTGGTGGACGTTATTGACCCACGAGGTCGCGCCTCTTTCGGGCCGAAACCCGTCGGCAATTCCGATCGCGGGCTCCGGCCGCCGGCCGTCGACGCCCGGTTCCCTGCGACCGGCATCGTCACCCTCCGAATCCCTTGACATGTGACGACAGCCACTTCTAGTCTGACCAACATAATTAATCACAATGAATCTGCTTTGGGAGTTTCCGTGTCCGTCAAACTGGTGTTCCTCGGCATCACCCACCCGCACTCCTCGGCCCGCTACCGCGCGCTCGAAGCGGTCGAGGGCGTGGAGATCGTCGGGGCCTGGGATCAGGACGCGACGGCACTCGCCGCCTTCTGCGAGGAGGTCGCGGCGGTCCGACTGGACCGTCTGCCCGACCTCGCCACGGGCGTCGACGGAGCGATCATCCACTCGAAGAGCGCCCAGATGGCCGAGCTGGCGATGGCCGCTGCGGGTGCCGGGTGCGGCGTCCTCATCGAGAAGCCCGGCGGCGCGGGACTGGCCGATCTCGCGGCGTTGTCCGAGGTCGAGGCCGACATGGACAAGCCCATGTGGGTGGGGTTCAGCTTCAGGTTCTCCGAGGCGTTCACGCGGGCGAAGGCCGCCTTCGACGCCGGCGTCGTGGGGACCGCACCCCTCATCCACGGACACGGTGCGAGCTCTCAGGGCGAGCACCTGACCAGGCACCTGAACCAGGAGGCCGACATGGGCGGAGGCCTGTGGGTCATCGGGACCCACGTCATCCACCTGCTGCTCGAGCTCTGCGGAAGGCCGCAGGCGGTCTCGGCTCGGGTGCTCAAGCTCAACGGTGTGTCCGACGAGCGCTCGCGCGAGGACGTGGCCAGCCTGGCGCTGCGCTACCCCGATCGACTGGTCACCTACAACTTCACGGTCCACGACAACCGCGAGTGGTTCGAGAGCTCGGAGATCACGGTCTACGGCGACCAGGGCTCCATCGTCGTCGGGGTCCTCCCGGAGCGGCTGGAGTACCGCCTCAACCAGGCGAGCAACGAGCTGCCGGCAGGCGTCACCAGCTGGGCCGAGGGCGGTTTCGCGGTTCCGTGGAACGGCCCGAGCTCCGGGTTCTCCGAGCTGCCCCAGATCCAGAACCTCGCCTACTTCGAGCGCGAGAGCGTCGCCTTCGTCGACGTCCTGCGCGGCGGCACGTCGGACGGTGTGACCGTCACGGACGCCTTCGACGTCGCGTGCGTCGTGAAGGCCGCCTACGTCTCAGAGACCAAGGGAGGTGCGGAAGTGCTCGTCGACGACATCGCCGGCGGTGTGTGAAAGGAGCTGACCATCGACATGTCGTCGGGTCATCCAGGTCTCGGACGAAGGTCATTGCGGGCAACCGCTTGAAGGAGATGTGAACATGAAGAACCACAGACGATCGCAGCTGCTGACCACCGGTGTGGTGCTCAGCGCCCTCGCCGCAACGGCCGCGGGCTGCGGCGGCGACTCGGCCGGTAGCGAGGACGCGAGCGGCGACAGCAGCGACTACAGCGTCGCACTGAGCGTGGCGTTCACCGGGAACGCCTGGCGCAAGTCGATGATCCAGGGCTGGGAGTACGCCGCCAAGCAGGCGAAGGCCGCAGGCGACATCTCTGACTACAAGGTGTCGGTCGCTCCCCAAGGCACCGCCACCTCGCAGATCGCCCAGATCCAGAGCCTCATCCTGGAGCAGCCGGACGCCATCAACATCGACGCGGAGTCGCCGACGGCGCTGAACCCCGTCATCAAGCAGGCCTGCGACGCAGGGATCGAGGTCATCGTCTTCGACCAGACCACCGATGCGACCGACGACTGCTCCACCTTCCTCTACAACCCGTTGAAGGACTACGGCGCAGCCATCGCCGACTCGGTCGCCACCCAGATCGGTGGGGCCGGCAACGTCATCCTGGTCGAGGGGGTCGTGGGCGGGAAGCCCAACGCGGAGATCCTCTCCGGCGTCGAGGAGGTCCTCGAGGAGTATCCCGACGTCGAGATCGTCTCGAGCGTCGTCGGCGAGTCCAGCGACTCCGTCACCGAGAAGGCGCTCACCGGCGTACTCCCGACCCTCGATGACGTGGACGGTGTCATCTCCTGGGGTGGGACGAGTGGCATCCTCAGCGCGTTCGCCAAGGCCGATCGCCCGGTTCCCGCGCTCGTCTTCGACAACAGCGGCGAGAGCCTGCGCAAGCTCGCGGAGCTGTTCGAGGAGGACCCTGACTTCCAGGGCTCCGGAGTGTTCACCGACCCCGGTCAGGGCGCCGCCGCTTTCCAGGCCACGATGCTGAAGAAGGACGGGACCGAGCTCCCCAAGGAGATCATCACCCCCGTCATCACGATCCCCCAGAAGGATCTGGACGCCTGGATCGACGTCACGGGACCGGGCGCGGTCGCGCAGTGGCTCTGGACCGAGGACGACATCAGCCAGGTCATCGAGACGCAGGGCACGGACAGCCTGTTCGAGCCGGCCATCCCGGACGAGTCGCTGTAGGCATGACGACCAGCCGCACAAGTCCCGAGCAGGAGCTCCCCATGACGCCGGACATCGAGGAGACGGTCCGCATGTTCGACCTCGCCGGCATCTCGAAGCGCTACGGGCGGACGAAGGCACTCAACGATGTCTCGCTGTCGCTCGGCGCCGGTGAGTTCCTGGGAGTTGTCGGCCACAACGGTGCCGGCAAGAGCACGCTGATGCGTGTTCTTGCCGGCAACGAGGCACCGAACGCCGGGCAGCTCCGTCTCCACGGCCGGCCGGCACCGAAGGACTACGGACCGAACGAGGCACGGCGTCTGGGAGTCTTCTGCTCCGCACAGACGAGCATGCTCTGCGAGGACCTCCGGGCCTACGAGAACATGTACATCCTGGACCCGGAGTTCCGCGGTGGCCGTTGGGCCGCCAGGGACGCGCTCGTCGAGGCGGTCGGTCGGCTGTTCCCCAGCATCACCATCGATCCGGACGTGCGAGCGGACTCGCTCAGTGTCGTCCATCGGCAGGCGCTGCAGCTGGCTCTGGTCGCACGCGGCCTCCTGCGACCCAACACCGTGCTGCTCCTCGACGAGCCGACGGCCTCCCTGCCCGACGAGCTCTCCGACGAGCTGTTCGCCGGCATCCGAGACCTCGTCCAGGGCGAGCGTGCGGTCGTGCTGATCACCCACAAGGTGCGTGAGGTCCTCGAGCAGTGCCAACGGATCGTCGCGATGGCGGCCGGCAGTGTCATCCTCGACTCCGCGACCGACGAGCTCGACTTCGACGGCGTCATCAGCGCCATGGCGGGGACCGAGCTGAGCGTGGCGCATCGGGCCGAGGACAGCGTCGAGGTCGCACCGGTCGGGGCGACGGAGCCTGCAGGAAAGCCACTCCTCACACTGCAGGTCGGGGGCCTCAGGCCCGACTCGCCGCGCGAGCTGGTCGTCCACGAGGGCGAGGTGGTCGGGCTCGGTGGCCTCGAGGGCCAGGGCCAGAGTGCCGTACTCGAACGGGCGTGGACATCGCTGCGCATGGCCATCCCGTGGCCCGGATCGGGCCGGTGGAAGAACCGGGTCCGGACCGGGTTCGTGACGGGGGACCGGGCAGGAGCCGGAGTGTTCCCCCTCTGGTCGATCGAGCAGAACCTCGTCGCGGGAAGCCTGCCCGAGGTGTCGCGTGCTCGGGTCCTGAAACGGTCCCGGGAAGCGCGGGTCACCGAGCACTGGATCAGCGAGCTCGGCATCATCGGGCAGCGCGCCGACAACATCCTGACCCTCAGCGGCGGCAACCAGCAGAAGGTGCTGTTCGCCCGTGCGCTCGCCGGCAACCCCAAGCTCTTGATCCTCGATGACCCGTTCCGTGGGGTCGATGTGGGCAGCAAGTTCGACTCCTACGACCTGCTGCGCAACCTGGCCGCCGATCACGGGGTGGCGATCCTCTGGTATTCCAGCGAGCTCGAGGAGCTCCAACGGTGCGACGCCGTCTACGTGATGTACCAGGACAAGCTGGTGCGCCGCGTCGACGCCAAGCACCTCAACAGCAGCACGTTCCTGTCCAGCTCCTTCCAGAGCTGAGCTCCCCCTCTTGACCTCGCTAGGAAGTGATCACATGTCAGGCTCGGTCATGGCGCAGCCCACGACGCGCGGAGCGCCCCGCATCCTCCAGGTGGCGAAGGCCAACGCACGCGACAGCGGTAGCGTCGGCATCGCGATGCTGGCACTGGCCGGACTGTTCGTCTGGGCTATGAGCCTCAACGACCGCGTCCTGTCCTACCTGGGACTGTCGCTGCTCCTCCAGAGCTCGGTCGTCCTCGTCTTCGCCGCCTGCAGCGCCGCCTTCGTGATCCTGATCGGCGACATCGACCTCGGGATCGGCAACTTCATCGGTCTGGCCAACGCGGTCGTCGCTGTCCACCTGACCTCGAACCCGATGATCGGCGTGCTTCTCATCGTGGCGCTGGTCGCGTCGTACGGCGTGCTCGGGCTCATCATCGAGGTGGTGCAGATCCCCGCGATCGTCGCCACGCTGGGCGCTGCGTTCGTGTGGTTCGGCCTGGCGACCCTGGTGCTGCCCCAACCGGGCGGTGCGTCTCCGGGCTGGCTGTCCAGCATCGTCCAGTCGCAGCCCCCGCTGGTCCCGATCTCGGTGTGGATCGCGGTCATCACCGCGGTGGTGTTCCACGGCTGGCTGTTCTACACGAGGACGGGCCTCGGGCTCCGTGCGCTCGGATCCAATCGGCAGAACCTGGTGCGCTCGGGATCGTCGTCCCTGCGGCTTCGGGTGACCGCCTACCTGATGGCCGGGCTCCTGGGGGTGCTGGCCGGTCTGGCACTCACCGGTGTCACCGGGGGCGGGAGCGCCACGGGGACCTCGCAGTACACGCTCCTCGCCATCGGAGGCGTCATCCTCGGTGGTGGCGAGTTCAGCGGCGGTCGGGTCTCCATCGTGGGTGCCGTCCTCGGGGCGCTGAGCCTCGCGATGGTCGGATCCGTCGTGTCGCTGGTGGGTCTCTCATCGGTGTGGCAGAGCGCGGTCGTCGGCGTGGTCCTGATCGTGATCATGGCGCTGCGGCGAGTGCGCCACGGCATCGAGCGCATCATCCGCCACCGGCAGAAGGCCAGGCAGCGCGCTGAGGAGCGTGCGGTCATGGAGGGAGCACACGATGCGATCTGACACCTCGACACCAGTCCTGACCTCTGACGACGTCGGTGAGGCAACAGTCCGCCGAGACCGCATGAGCGAGATGCTCGGTCGGGTGCCTCCTGCGGGCTGGCCGTTCCTGGGCGCTCTGATCCTGTGGTTCGTGATCTGGATGGTCGCCGGCAGGGGACTCTCCGGCATCGCGGCGGGAGCACTGGACAGCTCGGCGATCCTGGTCGTCGTCGGGCTCGGCCAGCTCATCGTGATCACCACGGGCAACGCCAACATCGACCTGTCGATCCCGAGCACGATGACCCTGGCCGCCTACGTCAGCGCCATCACGCTCGACGGCGACTCCGCGCGGGTCCCGATCGCCATCCTCGCCACGATCGCCTGCGGAGCACTCGTCGGGATCGTCAACATCGTGCTGATCCGGCTCTTCGACCTCCCCGCGATCGTGGCCACGATGGCTGTCGCCTTCGTCCTGGACAGTCTCGCGCTCCGACTCTCGGAGAACCTGACCGTCGGAGTGCCTCGAGGAATCTCCGAGGCGCTGTCGTCCCACACCCTGGGTGTGCTCAACCTGGCGTGGGTCGCCCTGGGTCTGACGGCGCTCGGTGCCTTCGTCCTGAGCCGCACCACGTGGGGACGGTCCCTCTCCGGAATCGGTCAGAGCCGTCGCGTCTCGTTCTTCACCGGCTTCCGCTGGAAGGTCGGAGAGACGGCGGCCTTCATCGCCTCCGGCGTGCTCGCAGCGATCGGCGGAATGCTGGCCGGTTGGGATGTCGGAGCCGAGATCGGCCTGGGCACGCCCTACCTGCTCTCCTCGGTCGCGGTCGTCGTCCTCGGCGGCACGCTGATCACCGGCGGCAAGTCCTACGTGCTGGGCCTGTGGGGCGGCGCACTGCTGCTCAGCCTGATCCTCACCCTGGTGGTGACCATGGGTCTGAGCACGGCCTACCAGAACATCGCTCAAGGGGTCCTGATCCTCGTGATCCTCGGCATCAGCTCGAGGGCGAGATCGTCCTCATGACGGCGACGTCCTCGGAGTACGAGGCGCTCCTGCAGCCCCTCGCGATCGGCCCGGTCGAGGTGCCGAACCGCATCATGATGGCGCCGATGGAGCGCAACTACGCCCACGCGGACGGAAGCGTCTCGGCGCGGACTCTCGCTCACTACGGTGAGCGAGCAGCAGGCGGGGTCGGGTGGGTCGACGTCGAGGCCACCTTCGTCGCCGCTGAGGGGCGCGGTCGGATCCACCAGCTCGGTCTCCACGACCAGGCGATGGTGCCGGGGTTCGCCCGGCTGGTCGAGACCTGTCACGCCGAGGGAGCCGTGGTGTCGGTAGAGCTCCACCACGCGGGACGTCATGCGTCGGCTGCGATCACCGGGCACCGGCCGGTCGCACCGTCGGCGATTCCGTCCCCCGAGTCCGGGGGCGCGCCGTGCGTCCCTCTGGACAAGGACGGCGTCGACGAGGTCCTCTCCGCCTACCGAAGCGCGGCGGGCCGCGCGATCGACGCGGGCGTCGATGCCGTCGAGCTCCATGGAGCGCACGGATACCTCGTGCACCAGTTCCTCAGTGGGCTCACCAACCACCGCGACGACGAATTCGGTGGGTCGAGCCGGCGACGCCAGGAGTTCGCAGTTCGGGCCGTCTCCGCCCTGCGTGACGCGGTCGGGTCCCGTCGGGTCGCCGTCGGGTGCCGGCTCAGCGTGACCGAGGCGATGCCCGGCGGGTTCGGCGAGGACTTCATCGCCGAGCTCGGCGCGCGCTTGCGCGACGAGGGGGTCGACTACATCAGTCTGAATGCCGGCGCGATCGAGTCACCTGCCGCGATCAGCCCCCCGATGGGCACGCAGCCGGACGGGTGGCTGGCACCGATCGCCCGGCGTCTTCGAGCGGAGTGGAACATTCCGGTCGTCCTGGCCGGGAGGTTCCTGGGCCTGGCGACCGGGGCTGCGGCCGTTCGGGACGGCGCCGCCGATGTGGTCGCCTACGGACGTGCCCTGCTCGCCGACCCGAGGATGGTCAGCAAGACACTGGCGGGCGAGCTCGCCAGCGTCACCCCCTGCATCGGCTGCAACCAGGGCTGCGTCGCCCGCATCGGTCAGCAGCTGGACGCCACCTGCACGGTGAACCCGCGCATGGGCCGCGAGCTCCACGACCTCCACGTGGTCCCGACCCCCGCGAGCCGCCGCGCGCGGGTGGTGGTGGCGGGCGGTGGACCCGCCGGGATGGTCGCTGCACTCGAGGCCGACGCCCGTGGCCTCGACGTCGATCTCTACGAGGTCGGCTCCACTCTCGGGGGCAGCCTCCGCCACGCTGCGGTGGCGCCGGGGCGGGAGGGATGGTCGCGCTATCTGACCTACTTGTGCTCGCGGGTCGATGGCAGCGCCGTCCGGGTGCACCTGGAGACGTCGATCGAGGAGGGGCTGGAAGCCGGCACCGGCGGTGACGTCCTCGTCATCGCCACGGGAGCTCAGTACGACACCGTGCCGGCACTACGGCACGGTGATGCGACACCCACCGTCCTCACCCCTCAGCAGGCGATCGAGAGCCCGGATCTGGCCGGCGGTCGATGCCTGATCATCGGCGGTGACGCAACGGCAGTGGGAACCGGGGTCGCGCTGCAGAGCAGCGGCGTCCAGGTCGTGGCACTCGTCGGGAGTCCACCCACCGTGCGAACCCTGGGCGGGTTGGAGGCGGCGCTCGACGAGCTGCGCGACAACGCCTGTGAGCTGTTGACCGGCATGGAGGTGATCGAGGTGGTCGGGTCGACCGTCAGGGTCGCTCGTGAAGGGGCCATCGACGAGTCGTCCGGAAGGTCGATCGGGGATGTCACCTCCATCGTGGTCGCTGCGCCTCGGGTGTCGCGCAGTCCTTGGCTTCCGGTCCTCGCGCGCGCCGGGAGCGTCTTCTCCGAGATCCACCACGTCGGCGATGCCGCCAGACCCGGAGACGTCCGAGATGCCGTCTCGGACGCCTATCAGCTGATGCGCGACCTCTGTCGTTCGTCCTGACCCCGTTGTTCGGAACCCGATTTACCACGTTGGTGACGATCAGGCAGCCGGCACGACTCGCCCCGAGTCGTCCCCAGACCCTTCGGATCCCCAGACCCTTCGGATCCCCGGATCCTTCGAGCTAAGGAGCACTTCTCATGGTCGAGTCCATCGTGTGGGAGGGCAACGTGCGGGCGTTGAGCCTCCACGATCGAGTCCACGTCGCCCGTCGGCTGGGATGTCGCAAGATGTCGTTGTCGCCCCACACCCTCGAGCGCTGGGAGCAGGACCTCACCCTGGAGCAGATCACCGCGATCTGCGGGGAGGTGAGGCTGGCGCACCTGGACCCGCTCGTGCGCTGGAACCGGGGGTACCGCGACGCCGACCTCACGCCCCAGCTGCGTGAGTTCTCGACCACGTCTCCGGATGAGTTCTTCGAGTGTGCCGAGCGGCTCGGCGTCGAGTCGATCACCCTGCCCGCGATCGTGAGCGCCGACGAGATCAGCGTCGAGGAGCTCATCGCCGACTTCGCAGCGGTGTGCGACAGGGCGCGGCCACTGGGCATCAGGTGCGACCTCGAGTTCCTGCCCTACTGGACAGGGGTCCCCACGCTCCGCGCGGCTGCCGAGATCGTCGCTGCCGCCGACCGCGACAACGGTCGCGTCCTGTTCGACGTCTACCACTTCGTCCGCGGCGGCGAGTCGCCGGAGTCGATCCTTCAGGTGGAGGGGAGGCTCATCTCTGCGGTCCAGGTCTCCGACGGTGTCGCCAGCCTGGCCGACGGGGCCGACGCCGTCCACGACATGCTCAACGCCCGCATGCTCCCGGGGCACGGCGACTTCCCCCTCCGCGAGGTTCTGGCCAATCTCGAGTCGATCGGAGCCGGTGAGGTCATCGGTGTCGAGGTGTTCAGCACCGAGCTCGACGAGCTCGCCGCCGATGATCTCGCCACCACGCTCGACGACGCCGGTCGCGCCTACCTGGGGCGGTCCGGGGAGGAGACAGCATGACTGACCTCGCACGCGCGTCTGTTCCTCCGGAGGAGTCCACTGCGCAGCAGACGACCCTCCGCTACGGCATCGTGGGGATGGGCTTCATCGCACAGCTGCACCTGGATGCGCTCGAACGGCTGGCCCACTACTGCGACGCGGGGATCGAGATTGTCGCCGGCGCGGACACCGACCCGGGAGTGATCCAGCGCTTCCCCCACCAGCTGCCCCGTGTATCCCACGACTACCGCGACGTCACCCGGGCCGACGACGTCGACGTGGTGATCGTCGCCGTGCCCAACGACCAGCACCATGCGGTGGTCCACGATGCGCTCGAGCACGGGAAGATCATCGTGTGCGAGAAGCCGCTGGCCGCGACGATCGAGGACGCCCGGTCGATCCACGTCGCCAGCGTGGCCTCAGGCCGCGAGCACTGTGTGGCGTTCGTGTTCCGGACCTGGCCGACGGTCGAGCTGGCCAAGCAGATCATCGACAGGGGCGAGATCGGTGAGGTCTTCGGCTACCGCGGGCACATGGTGCATGGGCACGGTCTGGATCCTGCCTACCCCACGTCGTGGCGGATGGACCCGAACCGCTCCGGCGGCGGCGTCGTCGTCGACATCGGCTCGCACGCGCTCGACATCGCGAGGTACCTCGTCGGAGAGGTGGCCGCCGTGTCTGCCGTGAGCCGGACGGTCGTGCCGGAGCGACCGCTGGTCGACGACCCGCAGGCCCAGGTGCCGGTGGAGGTCGACGACCACACCGCCATGCAGGTGAAGTTCCAGAACGGCGCCACCGGCCAGGTCATGGTGACCTGGGCAGCCGCCGGAGAGTCCACCGACGTGGCGTTCGAGGTGCTGGGGACGAAGGGGTCGCTGCGGTTCACCTGGCGGCGGGCGGAGGAGCTGTACGTCGCCCGGCTCGGCCAGCATCCCCAGACGGTCGTGATCGGCCCGACCGACCCCGACCACGACCTGCGCTTCCCTGTCGCCGGCCTCGGGTTGGGGTACGTCGATGCCTTCATGTCGCTGCACAAGCGAGTCGTCGACCACCACCTGGGTCGGGTCGCTGCCCCCTTCCCGAGCGTCACGGACGCGTGGCGGTGTGCTCTCGTCGTCGATGCAGCTCAGCGGTCCGCGGCAGCAGGAGGGGAGTGGCAGTCCACTCTCCCCGAGCCACCGTCGATCGCACCCACCAGCGTCGCCCTGTCCGTCGCGAACCAAGGAGTCCAGGAATGAACACCACCCCCGAGCTGCTCGCATCCTGCTGGACGTCGGCCGGCAACGCGCGACCCCTGAGGGAGGACGAGCGGAGCCCTGAGTCGATCGGCGATCGGATCGATGCGGTTGCCGACGCCGGTTTCACCTCGATGGGGCTCACGCATGCAGACGTCGTCTCGCTGAAGCAGACCGTCGGGCTGCCCAGCGTCGCGGAGCACGCGGCCGAGCGGGGTGTGCGCATCGCCGAGCTCGAGATGGTCATGGACTGGTACGAGGTCGAGGACCGTGACCTGAGGAGGGCCGCTGACCAGGTGCGCGACGACCTCCTCGGTGCTGCTGCGGAGCTCGAGGTGGGCCACATCAAGGCCGGATGCGACTACCTCGACCGAGAGTGGGACCTCGACCATCTGGCGCTCGAGTTCGGCCGGCTGTGCTCGGTGGCCGACCAGACCGGCGTGCGAGTGGCACTGGAGCCACAGGCCTTCTGCCACATCAAGACCCCCGAGCACGCTCTGCGGCTGATCGAGCAGTCCGAGGCGGCCACGGCAGGCCTGTGCATCGACATCTGGCACCTCGAGCGGATCGGCTACCCCCACGAGAGGCTGGCCGGCATCGACCCCGCCCGGATCATCTGCGTCGAGATCAACGACGCCGCGGCCGAGCCGCGCGGCACCCTGATCGAGGACACGATCGCCAACCGGCTCCTCCCCGGCACGGGCGCGTTCGACCTGCCCGGCTTCATCGGATCCGTGCGGGCGGCCGGCTACTCGGGACCGTGGGGGGTCGAGCTGCTCTCGGACGACTTCCGGCGTACCCCCTTGCGGACCGCCCTGCGCGACGCGTACGCGACGACCGCATCGGTCTTCGCCGCCCTCGAGTGAGCTCCAGCCACGATGCAGCGACGGGGGGCAGGCTCCGGTGGGCATGACCGCGCCGCGTCGACTCGCCGCGGCCGCGCTGCTGCCCCCGATCGTCTGGGGATCGACCTACGCGGTGGCAGGATCCGCGTTCCCGGTCCACAGCCCGATCCTCGAGGTGGAGCTGCGTCTGGTCCCCGCGGCTGCGGTGGCCCTGCTGGTGCCGGGCCTCCGCAGCCTCGCCGCTCCTGCCAAGACCGCGACCCTCGGGCTGTTGAACTTCACCTTCGCCTTCTACGGTCTCTTCCTGGCGATCCGCTACCTGCCCGGCGGGACTGCGGCGGTGCTCATCGCCAGCCAACCGATCATCACCATGTTGCTCATGCGGGGTCTGTACCGGCGGCACCTGGAGACCCGGCAGTGGGTCGCGGGTCTGAGCGGTCTGGCCGGGGTCGCGTTGGTGGTGTCCGCCAATCTCGAGCGCGGCGCACTCGCGGGAGTGCTCGGCGCCCTCGGGTGCGTGCTGAGCCAGGCTCTCGGAGCGGTGCTGATCGATCGCTGGTCGGGTGACTTCGATGCGAGAGGCTCCCTGGCCTGGCAGCTGACGCTCGGTGCCCTGGTGGCGATGCCGTTCGCACTCGTCGCCGCGCCCTCGGTGGAGCTGACGTGGCAGCTGGGAGCAGCGGTCGCCTACGTGTCGGTCCTCGGAACGACGGTGTGCGCCCTCATCTGGTACGGCACCATCACCCGGATGAGCCCGAGCCGGGCCAGCCTGCTGCTGCTCCTGGTACCGGTCGTCGCCCTGATCCTCGACGGGGTCACGGGGGCGACCGACAACACCCCGACGGAGTGGGTGGGGGCCCTGGTCGTGATCGGCAGCGTGCTCGTGGGGACCCGTCGGCCGGTCGCGGAGCCAGCGCCCCCCGCCCCTTCCTCGGATCGCGTGCCGGCCCTCGTGCGGGGCCACCCCGCTGACACCCGCAGGACCAATCACACCTGATCCCGACGCGAGGCATGCCCACCCGGGCCGCCGCCCCGCACCTCGACAGCTAGAGAAGGAGTGCACGATGCAGACACGAACACTGGGGAACGACGGACCGGGACTGTCGGTCCTGGGCCTGGGATGCAACAACTTCGGCATGAAGCTGGATGTCGACGAGACCCGTGCGGTGGTCGGCGCCGCGCTCGATGCGGGCATCAATCACTTCGACACCGCGGAGATGTATGGGGGCGGGCGATCCGAGGAGTACCTCGCGGCGAGCCTGGGCTCCTTGCGGGACGAGGCGGTCATCGCCACCAAGTACTCGCCGCGGCCGGTCGACGAGCCGTACCTGCCCGGGGTCCTGGCGAAGCGGATTCGTGAGGGGTGCGAGGGCAGCCTCCGGCGGCTGCGGACCGACCGGATCGACGTGCTCTATCAGCACCACCCCGACCCCGACGCTCCGTTCGACGAGGTCATGGAGACCCTCGACGAGCTCGTCCGCGCCGGCAAGGTGCTGACCGTGGCCATGTCGAACCTCGACGCCGCTCAGATCGACGCCGTCACGTCCCTGGCGCGCGAACGTGGTCTCGCCGGCGTGGCCGGGGTCCAGCTGGAGTGGAGCCTGCTCGCGCGACAGGCGGAGGAGACCATCGTCCCGGCCGCGCGTTCACGCTCGCTCGGGATCGTTCCGTACTTCCCCCTGGCTTCCGGGCTGCTCACCGGGAAGTATTCGGCCGATGGCCCGCACCCGGCCGGCTCCAGGCTGGCGGAGATCCCGCTGTTCGCCGAGGTCGCGACTGCCGAGAACTTCGCGAAGGTGGACCGCCTCGCCTCCATCGCGGCCGAGAGCGGCAGGAGCATGGTCTCCTTGGCCCTCGCCTGGCTCCTGGCCCAGGACGGTGTGACGTCCGTGATCGCGGGCGCGACGTCGCCCAGCCAGGTCGCGACGAACGTCGAGTCGCTCGACTGGGTCCTCGATGCGGCTGATCTGCAGGCTGTTGACGAGGCGCTCTCCCCGGGCGGTGACGGGTAGGCCGGAGCGCGGGTGAGCCGGAGCGCCCTCGTCGGCGGTGGGTCGTGCGGTCCGGGCCCGGGGTGCGGCGCGGGAACCACCGCGACCCCGCACCCGTCGTACCCCCATGGCGACGTTGCGGCTCCTCCTCGCGGGACTGATCGCAGCCCTGGGGCTGGTGGCGCTCTCCGCTGCGCCGTCCCATGCCTGCTCGTGCGCGATGGGGGGCCCGAAGGACTACGTGAGGTGGTCCGACGTGGTCTTCACCGGGACCCTCGACGAGATCGTCGAGTCGCCACCGGACCCGGACGGGACCGTCTCCTCGGTCGATCCGACGACCTACCGGTTCGACGTCGACCGCGTGCTCGAGGGTGAGGTCGGCGCCACCGCCGACGTCACCTCGGCCCGCTTCGGTGCGTCCTGCGGGCTCGAGGGGATGCGGGTCGGCACGCCGTACGTCGTGTTCGCCGCGGTCGATGGGGGTCGACTCCAGGCGAGCCTCTGCGGCGGCACCCAGCCGGAGCGAGCCGGGTTCGTCGACCGGGTCGAGCGCGTGACCGGACCGGCCGAGCCGGTCGGTGACGACGGCGGCGGCACCATCGGCGACATCGCCGCGATCGTGGCCGCGATCCTGGCGATCTTCGGCCTCGGCACTTGACGCGATCGCGCCGCGCGGGAAGCGTGCGCGCATGGAGCGCGTGCCCCACGAGAACGTCGCGACCGTCCTGGTCGACCCCGCAGTGCTGCCCCAGCTCGAGGTGCACCTGATGTCGCTCGATCTGCGCCTGTGGCCGATCGCGACCGCGCCGATCTGCACCGACGGTCCGCGCCGGGCGTTCCAGGTCCGTCGCCGGATGCTGATGGCACGGCGCGGCGCCTGGGACGACGCTGCCGACTGGACGCCGGTATGGGTCGCGTTCGGCGAGAGCTGGCACGACGGCGCCGAGCCGCTGCCGTGGACCGCGCACCAGGTGCTCTACCGCACCCTGGAGCAGTACGCCGACCGGGTCCGCTACCGGCCCGGCCTCGGCGGGGTCCCTCGCCTCGACGTGCCGCGCGAGCGGACCGCCTGACCCATCGCCCTCCGGGGAGGTGTGACGCGGGCCGCTCGGGGTACCGTGACGAGACCGGCTCGCGCCGGTGTCGTACTCGTCGTTCAGGTCTACTCGGAGGCCTTCTATGTCGTCGTTGTGGTTGCTGCTGATCGGTCTCGCCATGCTGGCGGGCGGCTATCTGCTCTATTCGAAGTACCTGTCCCAACGCGTCTTCCAGCTCGAGCCGGCCTTCGCGACGCCGGCGCACGACCTCAACGACGGCGTCGACTTCGTCCCGACCAACAAGTACGTGCTGTGGGGCCACCACTTCACCTCGGTCGCGGGCGCCGCCCCGATCGTGGGGCCCGCGGTGGCGGTCATCTGGGGATGGCTCCCGGCCTTCTTGTGGGTGACGATCGGGACGGTCTTCTTCGCCGGTGCCCACGACCTGGGCTCGCTGTGGGCCTCCACCCGCAACCGCGGTCGCTCGATGGGCATGCTCTCGGGCCGCTACATCGGCGCGCGCGGTCGCAACCTCTTCCTCGTCGTGATCTTCCTGCTGCTGCTCATGGTGGTCGCGGCGTTCGCGGTGGTCATCAAGAACCTGCTCATCTCGACGCCCTCGGCCGTGATCCCCGCCTGGGGCGCGATCGTGGTCGCCCTGGTCGTCGGCCAGATGATCTATCGCTGGCAGATCAACCTGCTCGTGACGACGGTGCTCGGTGTGACCGCGCTCTACGGGCTGATCCTGCTCGGTGACGCCTACCCGGTCGAGCTCCCCGACCCGATCCTCGGCATGTCGCCGGCCACGTTCTGGATCGTCGCCCTCTTCGCCTACGCGGGCATCGCCTCGCTGCTCCCGGTCTGGGTCCTGCTGCAGCCCCGGGACTACATCAACGGGGTCCAGCTCTTCATCGGTCTCGGCATCCTCTACGGCGCGACCCTGCTCTCCGCCCCCGACGTGGTCGCCCCCGCGATCAACCACAACGTCCCGGAGGGCACGCCCAACCTGGTGCCGCTGCTGTTCGTCACCATCGCCTGCGGCGCGATCTCCGGCTTCCACGGCATGGTCTCCTCGGGCACCAGCTCCAAGCAGCTCGACAAGGAGACCGACGCCCGCTTCGTCGGCTACTTCGGCGCGGTCGGCGAGGGCCTGCTCGCCCTCGGCGCGATCATCGCCGCGACGGCCGGCTACGCCACGCTGGCCGACTGGGAGGCCGTCTACACGGCGTTCAACCAGGGCGGTGTGACCGCCTTCGTCGACGGCGGTGCCAACATCGTCAACGCCGGCCTCGGCATCCCCGTCTCGCTGTCCGCGACCATCCTGGCCACCATGGCGGTGCTGTTCGCCGCCACCACCATGGACACCGGCGTCCGGCTGCAGCGGTTCGTGGTGCAGGAGGTCGGCGAGATCCTCGGCGGACACGTCGACAAGTACGTCGGCACCGCTGTCGTGCTCGTCGTCGCGGTCGGCCTGACCTTCAGCGCCGGGGCCGACGGCGAGGGCGGCATGCGGATCTGGCCGCTGTTCGGCACCACCAACCAGCTGCTCGCCTCGCTGACGCTCTCGATCATCGTGGTGATGCTGCTGCGCAAGCGGCGCAACCCCTGGCCGGCGCTGCTGCCGCTGGCGTTCGTCTTCGTGATGAGCTTCTACGCCGCGATCGTCCAGCTCGGCACCTTGATGGACGACCAGGACTGGCTGCTGCTCGGCATCGACGTCGTCATCATCGTCGCGGCGGTCTGGGTCGCCATCGAGGCCACCCTCGCCATGCGAGCCGCGATCCGGGACCCGGCCGAGGCCGAGGACGCCGACCTCAGCGCGACCTCGCAGGACGCGCCTCGGTGAGTCGCTGGGCGGCCGTCCGGTCTGGGCTGGAGGAGTTCTACGCCGGCCCCTACCGGGCGACCTTCCGTCGGGCCCGACGCGAGCAGGACGACCTGTTCCTGCTCGTCGTCCTCGCCGAGGCCCTCGGCGTACCCGACCCGGCGGCGTACGCCTCTGCCGAGCTCCTCCCGGCCACCATGGAGGACTTCCACGCCTGGCACCAGCGGATCGGCCTGGACCGCTCGCCCCTGGACCACCTGGGGTGCTGTTGACCCGTCGCGTGCTGTTCGTGGCCGGCAAGGGCGGGGTGGGCAAGACCTCGGTCGCGTGCGCGACCGCGATCTCGCGGGCCCGGGCCGGTCAGCGGGTGCTCCTGGCCTCGACCGATCCGGCGCACAACCTCGGACACGCCTGGGACCTGCCGCTGGGCGACACCCCGATCCGGGTGCTCGACCTCGGCCGGGGCGCCGTCGACGCGGTCGAGATCGATCCGGCCGCCACCGTCGAGCGGCACCTCGCCGCCATCGGCGAGACCATGCGCCGGCTCCTGCCCGAGCGGCTCCACGACGCGGCGCACCGACACCTCGAGCTGGCCCGGCAGGCGCCCGGCACCCATGAGTCGGCCGTGCTGGAGCGGGTCGCCGACCTGGTGACCGACGGGCTGGCGACGTACGACGCCGTCGTGGTCGACACCGCCCCCACCGGGCACACGCTGCGCCTGATGGTGCTTCCCGAGCAGCTCGTCGCCTGGACCGAGAGTCTGCTGGCCAACCGGGACCGGGCCGAGCGCTTCGGGGCGGCCCTGCGCGGACTGGGCGGCGCCGAGGGTGACGTCGACCGGGACGCGGACCTGCGCCGGGTGCTGGTCCGCCGCCGGCAGCGGTTCACGCGACTGCGCGAGGTGGTGCGCGATCCGGAGCTCGCCGGCTTCGTCGTCGTGCTGACCGCCGAGCGGCTGCCCGTCGCCGAGACCCTCGACCTGCTCACCCAGCTCGGCGAGCTGCACATCGCGGTGGACCGTGTCGTCGTCAACCGGCGCTCGCCCGCCGACGCGGGTCCGCTGCTGGCCGATCGCCGGCTGCTCGAGGACGGGCACCTCGCCGCGCTCGAGCGGGCCCGGCCGGATCTGCCCGTGGTCGAGGTCCCGCTGCTTCCCGGTGATCTGGTCGGACCGAGCGGCCTCGGGGTCGTGGCCGACCTCCTCGGCTGACGGCTGCGGACAGCCGAACGCCCCCGGCGACCGTGAGGTCCCCGGGGGCGTTGCGACCCCCAACGGAGGTCTACTTGGTGTTGACGGTGATCTTCGCGACGCCGACCAGGAGGCCGGGCTCCACGGCGTCGGTCTGGAACACGTCGTTGAGGACCGGCGCAGCCACCTCCGAGATGGCGACCTCGGTGCCCTCGAGGATGGCGGTGTCGCCCTCGGTCTCGAGCGGGTTGAGGGTGTTGCCGTTGAGCTGGAAGAGGAACGCGTTGGTGGCGGCGGTCTCGCCGTTCACGGTGACGTCCCCGTAGACACGGGAGACACCCGGGTCGACGTTGAAGTTGGTCAGCTCGACCGTGGTCTTGCCGGCGGTGAGCGAGAGACCGGAGCCCTCGTGCTGGATCTGGCCGATGACGTAGGGCGAGACCTCGCCCGGCTCGAACACCGTGACGTTGCCGCCGGTGATCGGGAAGGTGAGCGCACCGTCGGCGAGCTGCGCGTCGCCGACCGTGCCCGGGGTGAGCTTGAGCTGGCCGAGCGCGTCGACGAAGCCCTGGTCCAGGGTGATCTGGGTGTCCTCGCCCGTGAGGGCGTCGATCGCGGCGACCGGGGCCGGGGCGGACGAGCTGCTGGAGTCATCCGATCCGCCGTCCGACCCGTCCGAGCTGCACGCAGCGAGGGGCGCGGCGACGAGCACCGCGGTGGCGAGCGCGGCGAGCCCACGACGGGCGCGGCGCTTCGAGGAGGTCGTGCTGTGCGTGATCTGAGTGCTGCGCATGTGCGAACACATCCTTCGGTGGAACTCCGTTACGAACTCCGTTGAGAACTTCTGACACCGGGTGTTCGCTGCCGATGCCGTTCCGGATTGGGTCTGTCGGCCTCCGGATCGAAACCCGCCCTGATGTGGTGGACGCCGGTCGTCGCTTTTACCTGGCGGAAACGCGGAGCAACCTCGGCGTCACGAAGGTCCCCTACAGTTCCGTTCATCCACCGGTCTCGGACCGGTGATCTCGACCCGCCTCGCTGGCACGCGGCGGTGCGGTGACTACTTCTGCCCTTCGCTGTGCACCTGCCCGTCCGGGTCGTGCCGCTGCGGAGCCGCGCCGTGGGCCGTGCCAGACGCCCAGGGCGCGGTCCTCGTCAGCCGCGTCCTCCCGGTCGCTGACGGTGCGCGTGGGCGCGTGCCAGCGCGCTCATGCGCACCCGACGCCAGGTGTCCCTCATCTGTGAAAGTGAGTTCGCGTGCACACCACCCCCCTCTCACCCCTGCGGAGGCTCGCCGCCGCCGCGGTCGGTGGTCTCCTCACGGTCGGCCTGGTCGCCGCGCCGTCGGTCGCTGCCCATGCGACCGATGACGCGGTCGCCACCGGTTCCGACTGGACCATCACCGAGGTGGCCGGCGGCTACCAGGTGACCAAGGCCCTCGACGGGCCGTTGCCCGTCGTCGGCGATGTCCCCGTGCTCACGGTCGACGACACGGTCATCGGCCTCGCCACCGAGTCCGCCGACGGCGAGCTGCTCTCGGTGATCACCACCGACGACGTCTCGGACGCCACCCGCGTCGACGTCGGGTGGAGCACCGGAACCGACAAGGCGGATCCGGCCAACGCGAAGGTCAGCGAGACCGGCACACCGGTCGAGTCCCTCACCAGGTCCGAGCTGCGGGCGCTGATGGCCGAGTCGGCCGACGACGGCTCCACCCCCGGCACCTACGCCTATCTCGAGGACGACTACGACTTCGGCGACCAGGCGATCGACCTCGCCAACATCGGCGGCATCCGGGGTGAGATGACCGGTCGGATGTACCTGCCGACGACCGGAGGACCGCGTCCGACCGTGATCCTGCTGCACGGACGCCACAGCTACTGCACCGTCCCCTCGGGCGGCGGCTCGGTCAGCAACCCCAACCGGTGGCCGTGCATCGCTCCGCAGGTCGACATCCCCAGCTACAAGGGCTACGAGGGACTGGGCCAGACCCTGGCGACGCACGGCTACGCCGTGCTGTCGATCTCGGTGAACGCCATCAACGCCAACGACAACCAGCTGGCATCCGACTACGGCGCGCAGGCTCGGGGACAGACGGTCCTCGACACCCTCGCGATGCTGGAGAAGGCGAACGCCGGTGCGGCCGTGTCCTACTACGACAGCGCTACCGCCCGGGACGTCACCCTCGATGAGGCGCTTCTGGTGGACACCGCTCCCGCGGACCTCGGCTCGACCCCGACCTCGGGGACCAATCCGGGCGAGCCGATCACCGCGGCGGACCTGGTGGGTCGCTTCGACCTGACCAACGTCGGCCTGATGGGCCACTCCCGCGGTGGTGAAGGCGTGGTCTCGGCCGTCAACCTCAACCAGGCGCTCGACGAGCCGTTCGGCATCACGAGCGTCCTGCCGCTGGCGCCGGTCGACTTCGGTCGGGAGACCGTCGTCGACACCGACATGCTGGTGATCCTGCCGTACTGCGACGGCGACGTTTCCAACCAGCAGGGTCAGCACTTCAGTGACGACTCCCGGTACGCGTTCGACGACGACTCGCTGCGCTCGACGCTGTGGGTCATGGGCGCCAACCACAACTTCTTCAACACGGTCTGGACGCCGGGCAAGTACTCGCTGTCGGTCTCCGACGACTGGGGCTCCACCAGCAGCGACGCGGTCTGCGGACCCCGGGCCGAGACCAACCTGCGGCTCAGCGACGACGAGCAGGACGACGTCGGCATCGCCACGATGAGCGCCTGGTTCCGGCTCACCATGGGTGACGAGGACGCCTTCTTGCCGATGTTCGACGGCAGTGTCGACCCGGAGCTGACGTCGGTCCCTGAGGCCGACCTCTGGACCCAGGCCACCGCGCCGTCCAGCGACCGGGCGGACATCGAGACGTTCACCGCCACCAGCGGTCGGGTCCGTCTCTACGGGTCCGGCACGGCCAACACCTGCGCCAGCGCCGGCGCTCGGACGCTGCCGCAGAGCTACCAGGCCTGCGCCACCGCGAGCACCGTGCGGTCCACGAGCGGCATGCCGCACTGGACGCCGGCCTCGTTCGCGCCGAACGCCCCTGCGTCGCCGATGACCAAGTTCGTCTGGACCTCGGTCTCGGGCACCAGCGCCGCATCGGTCCGCGTCACCGTGCCCAAGGCCGAGCGGGACGCGAGCGGCTACGACATGCTGACGTTCAAGACCGCACCGGACGAGTCCGTGGTCACGGGCACCGACCTGACCCTCACCGTGGTCGACGGCGCCGGGGCCACCTGGTCCTCGGCGGTCTCGGCGCTCAACGCCGGAGCGGTCAACCGGCTGCCGAGCAGCACCTCCACGACGCTGAACAAGATCGTCCTCCAGCAGGTCGCGATCCCGGTCGCGACGCTCGCGGAGTCGATCGACGTCTCGGACGTGCGCGAGGTCCGCATCGCCGGTGCGACCGGTGCCGACGCCACCGCCAGCGGCGGCGCCTACCTCTCGGACCTGGCCTTCGCTCGTTCGGCGACGGGGACCACCAGGGGGCTCAGCGGCGCTGCCACCGTCAACGTCTCGCCGACATCCATCGAGGAGGGATCCGGCATCGACGAGGCTCAGGCCGCTGCGGTGCTCAGCGCGCCGGTCGACCACGAGGTCTCGGCCTGGTTCACGCTGATCGGCTCCACCGGGACCACCAGCAAGGCCGCGCTCGCGGTCCAGGAGGTCACCTTCGCACCCGGCGAGACCTGCGCACCGGTGACGTTCACGACGTACGGCAACACCGATGCCAGCTCCTCGGCGACGACCTCCTACAAGATGAGCGTCGTGGCGCCGGAGGGCGCCATCGTCGGTGCCGACCAGTTCGGCTGGCTCCGGATCCGTGAGGACGACGGTCTGACGACCGGCACCCCGGCGCCGGAGGTCGGCGCGCAGGGTGACGTCTGTGCCGAGCACGCCGAGGCATCGGTCGAGCACGACCTCGACGCGAGCGTGGTCGAGCCGGCTCCGGGCGGCACGGTGGTCCTGACCGCGGAGGGCTTCCGCAGCGGCGAGAGCGTCACCTTCGTCGATGGCGACACGGAGCTGGGCGCTGCGCTCGCGGACCCCGCGGGCGTGGTCTCCTACGAGTGGGGGATCTCGACCGACGCTGCTCTGGGCCAGCACCCGGTGGTGGCCACGGGGGCAGGTTCGGCTCGCACGGCCTCGACGGTCGTCAGCGTGCTGGCTCCGACCGAGACGGCGCTGGGGATCTCCCCGGAGGCGCCGGCGATCAAGGAGGCGGTCACGCTGACCGCCACGGTCACCGGCGACGACACGGCGGGCGCGGTCGAGTTCCTCGACGGCACCACGTCGCTCGGCACCGCCGAGGTCGTGGAGGGTACGGCGACACTCACCGTCACCGACGGCTTCCTGGCCGGGGAGCACAGCCTCTCGGCCGTGTTCGGGCAGACCGAGACCGCGGACGACTCGACGTCCAACGTCGTGGCCTTCACCCTGACGAAGGGGGTCACCACGACGGTGGTCGAGCTGTCGGCGGCGAGCACCACGTACGGCACGGGTGCCACCGGCACCGTGGTCGTCGGGGACGCGGCGACCGGCGAGGTCTCGGTCACGTTGGACGGCGTCGAGCAGCCGGTGAGCGAGGGCACGTTCTCGCTTCCCGCGGCGCTGGAGCCGGGCACCTACGAGGTGGTCGCGACGTACGCCGGCTCGGACCTCGACGAGCCGAGCACCTCCTCGGTCGGCTATCGCGTGACCAAGGCCGGATCTCGCACCACGCTGACGGCTCCGGCCAAGGGGACGTCGGGCAAGAAGGTCACCGTGAGTGTGAAGATCGCCGGCGTCACCAACGGGGCGGCGCCCGGCGGTGCGGTGGTCGTCAAGCTCGCGGGGAAGAAGGTGGCCACGGCCACGGTCCCTGCGTCGGGCAAGGTCACTCGTCAGGTGAAGCTCAACGGGTCCGGCAGCAAGAAGATCAAGGTCACCTACTCGGGTGACGCGAGGTACCAGGGCTCCTCCGCCACGAAGAAGGTGAAGGTGACCAAGAAGTAGCTGTCCACCCTCGTCCGCCCCGGCCCCGATGGGGTCGGGGCGGACGTGTGCGTGCGGCCGGTCGCCCTTCCCGAAGGCGGCTGGAGGACGAAGGCGACGGTCGACAAGAGCGGTCCCATCATCACGGTGTCGATCCCGTCTACCCCGATCGCCGCGGGTCGAGTCCGTCTCTCGGCGGGACTCCATCGACCCCGGGCAGGGAGAGCGGATCGAGGAACGCTGTCGGGTGGTGTGGACGGAGATCCGGTCGTGTCACGTCCCTGGCGTCAGAACGGCCCGGTTCGTGGCTCTGCCAGGTCGGGGTAGGGCGGGCTCAGGGCCGGGGGAGTGTGGATGGGAGTGACCGGGAAGGTCGGTATGTCCAGGCACTTGTAGAACTCCCAGGGGATCGTGTTCCCACCCACGTTCACCGTCAGGTCGGGTGATCCGTACATCGATTGCGCTGCGCTGAGCAGCACGCCGTAGTCGCCCGGGAGGATGAGATCGAGCAGCATGGTCGTGTCGAAGGGGACCCCGGGGAATCCCCACGGGCCGTAGTAGTTCCCGACGCCGTAGACCTCCGACGTGTACGGAGGAATGCAGGCCAGTCCGCCGTAGGGGATGGTGTCCGCCGTGGTCGCGACCGAGAAGGCCGCGGCATTGAAGGCGAACTGTGAGTGGTTGATGACCATGCCCGAGAGCATGCCGATCGATATCGCTGTCGACGCGTAGCGGAAGACCGCGTGCTCGATCAACGTGCCGGACAGGGGAGCGCTGAAGCTGATGCCGGCCCAGTCGCCTGTCTGAGGGGGAGTCTCCTCGCCCTCAGGGGTGCGCGCTCCGTCCGCGGCGTGGTCGCGCCACGAGGTGAACACGACGGGCCGGGACCTGCTCCCCTGGAAGGACAGCTTCCCCTCCACGACGATGGGAAGTCGTCCCTGTGACTTCACGACCGCACCCGCGGGGAGGATGACCGTCACGTCCTTCGGCACGTTCACGGTGGACGCGCGCTCGTTGGAGATGACGAGATCCCACCCGCCTCGTCCGCTGAGGACGTCGCCGTCCCTGAACACCGTGTCCCGGAGGCGAATGCCGTTCACGGCGGACCTCGTGGCGACGTTGCCCGTGCTCATCGCATCGTGGTCGTAGGGGACCCCGCCGAGGGCGATGGTGTCGGTGTAGATCTGGTCGAAGCTGCTGTGGGAGACGACGGTGTCGGGGCCGTAGAGCTGGACGCCTGTCTGGAGCTGGCTGAAGGTGTCGTTGTTGATGGTGACCACGGTGTCGTCGTGGACGATGACGCCGGTGGTTCCTTCGGCGAATCGCGTGGTGGTGATCGTGGCGCGGCTTCCGGCGCTGACGGAGATGGCGTTGGTGTTGTGGATGAACTCGCTGTTGGTCACCGTGGCGGTGCTGTCGTTGATGGTCAGGGCGGTGGAGGCGTGGCGCAGGCTCGTGTGGTCGAGGTTGATGCGTGCTCCGGCGATGGTGTGGATGCCGCCGAAGTTGCGTCCGCCGTAGGGCGGTTCGTTGGTGTTGCCGTTGGTGTCGCCGCCGGCGGTGTCGTCGGTGAAGCTGGTGAAGACCACGGGGTTGGTGGGTGTGCCGGTGGCGTTGAGGGTGCCGGCGATGTTGAGGGATCCGCTGCTGCTGCCGTTGGGGAAGTGGTCGACGTAGCGGAACTTGACCACGGTGCCGGGCGGTGCGGTGACGGTGGTGTCGGCGGGGATGTTGGTGGTCTGTTCGGTGCTGCCCCAGTAGTTGCGGTTGGAGATGACCAGGCCCCAGTCGGTGCGGCCGAAGAGGGTGGCGCCGTCGGCGAAGACGGGGCTGACGAGGTAGACGCCGTTGATGGTCGAGTTGGTGGCGGTGTTGCCGGTGGCGATGTTGGCCGGGTCGAAGTCGGTGGTGTTGACCTTGATGGTGTCGGTGTAGATCTGGTCGAAGCTGCTGTCGGAGACGGTCGTGCGCCGGTCGTTGAGCGCGACGCCGGTGCTGAGCTCGGTGAAGGTGGAGTCCTCGATGCTGACCTGTGATCCGTCGGCAGTCGTGACTCCGGTGGTGCCTGAGGTGAACGACGACCCTCGGATCGTGGCGGTCCCGCCGTCGACACGGACTCCCTGGTCGCTCGAGGTGAACTCGGCGTTCGAGATGTCGGTGCGCGCGTCCGGGGCGATCGTGAGGCCGA
>JBAWHI010000600.1:0-5098 GCA_049593675.1 Nocardioides sp. | reverse complement strand
CGGGGAGGGGCCCGTTCAGGTGTCTCGACGTCCTCGGCGCCCGTCGAGCCCGATCCAGAAGGGACCTTCGGCCCCCACGAGGGGACCGCGGGCCCGGGCGGACGCGTCCCGATCGCCCCTAGCGTGTCGGTGGTTCAGCAGCCGTCCCTGAGAGGTGGATATCCACGGTGGAGAGCATTCTCGACATCGCCCGTTGGCAGTTCGGGATCACGACGGTCTACCACTTCCTGTTCGTCCCCCTGACGATCGGGCTCACCGCCCTGGTCGCGACCATGGAGACCCTCTGGCTGCGCACCCGCAACCCCGAGTGGCTCCGGCTCACGAAGTTCTTCGGCAAGCTCATGCTGATCAACTTCGCCATCGGCGTGGTGACCGGCATCGTCCAGGAGTTCCAGTTCGGGATGAACTGGTCGGACTACTCCCGCTTCGTGGGCGACGTCTTCGGCGCCCCTCTCGCGATCGAGGCCCTGCTCGCCTTCTTCCTCGAGTCCACCTTCCTCGGGCTCTGGATCTTCGGTTGGGACAAGCTGCCGCGGGCCCTGCACGCCGGGTGCATGTGGCTGGTCCACCTCGGCACCCTGGCCAGCGCCTGGTTCATCCTGGCCGCCAACTCCTGGATGCAGCACCCGGTCGGCTACGCCTACAACGCCCAGACCGGACGGGCCGAGCTCACCGACTTCTGGGCAGTGATGCTCAACAAGGTCCAGCTGGCGACCTTCCCTCACGTCATCCTCTCGGCGTACATGACCGGGGCCGCGTTCCTGCTCGGAGTCTGCGCCTGGCTCTACGTGCGCAAGACGCACGAGGCCGACCGCACGCTCCATCGCAAGGGCATCCGGCTCGGTGCCTGGGTGATGCTGGTCGCCGGCCTCGGGGTCGCCGTCAGCGGTGACTACCAGGGCAAGATCATGACCGACGTCCAGCCGATGAAGATGGCTGCGGCCGAGGCGCTCTACGAGACCGACGAGTCCTGTGCGCCGTTCTCGGTTCTCACGATAGGGACGCTCGACGGCAGCGAGCCGGTGTTCTCGGTCGAGGTCCCCTGCCTGCTCTCCTTCCTGGCCACCGGCCACTTCGACGGCGAGGTGCAGGGCATCAACAACCTGCGCGCGCAGTACCAGGAGACGTACGGCGACGACCCGGGCGCGGCGTACTACGACCCCTCGGGGCAGTACAGCCCGATCATCCCGGTCACCTACTGGACCTTCCGGGCGATGATGGGCTTCGGCATCCTTGCCGCGGTCTTCGCCGGCCTGATCCTGTTCTTGACTCGCAGGGGTCGGGCTCCGACCTCGACGTGGTTCGGACGGATGGCGATCTGGACCCCGCTCCTGATGCTGCTCGGCAACTCCGCCGGATGGATCTTCACCGAGATGGGGCGCCAGCCGTGGGTGGTCTTCGGCCTGATGAACACCGCGAACGGTGACTCACCGGGGGTCAGCCCGACGGAGGCCTGGATCTCGCTGATCTCGCTGACGCTGCTGTACGGCGTTCTGGCGGTCATCGAGGTCGGCCTGCTCCTGCGGGTGATCCAGAAGGGACCGGAGCCGTTCGAGGAGCCACCGGACCCGTCGCTGCGCGGCAGCGACGACGACCAGGATCGCCCGATGGCGTTCGCGTACTGAGAGAGGGGACGCCATGGAGCTCACGACCGTCTGGTTCATCCTGATCGCCGTCCTCTGGGTCGGCTACTTCTGCCTCGAGGGCTTCGACTTCGGTGTCGGCATGCTGTTGCCCTTCCTGGCGCGCAACGACCGCGAGCGCCGGGTCATGATCAACACGATCGGACCGGTCTGGGACGGCAACGAGGTATGGGTGCTGACCGCCGGCGGCGCCACCTTCGCGGCCTTCCCGGAGTGGTACGCAACGCTGTTCAGCGGGTTCTACCTCCCGCTGCTGCTGATCCTGCTCGCCCTGATCGTCCGTGGGCTGGCCTTCGAGTACCGCCACCAGCGTCCCGAGGCGGCCTGGCACTCCTGGTGGGACCGCTCGATCATCATCGGCTCCTACGTCCCCGCCTTCCTGTGGGGCGTCGCCTTCGCCAACATCGTCCGGGGCGTGCCGATCGACGAGAACAAGGAGTTCACGGGGAGCCTGCTGACCCTGCTGAACCCCTTCGGCCTGCTCGGCGGCGTCGTGACGCTGCTCCTCTTCCTGACCCACGGCGCCATGTTCCTGGCGCTGAAGACCGACGGCGAGATCCGCTACCGAGCCCGGGGAGTCGCCGTCGTCTGCGGTCTGGCGGCCGCGGTGGCCGCGGTCGCATTCCTCGTCTGGGCCCAGGTGCTGACCGGCAGCGGCGGCTCCGCGGTGCTGTTCGTGCTGGCCGCGCTGGCGCTGGTGGCCGGCGTCGCGACCGCCTACGCCGGGCGTGAGGGCTGGGCCTTCGCCGGCACCTTCGTCTGCATCGCGCTGGCCGTGGGGGGACTGTTCGTGGCGCTGTTCCCCGACGTGATGCCGTCCACGACCGATGCGGCGTACTCGTTGACCACCACGAGCGCCTCGGCGACCGACTACACGCTCACCGTGATGACGGTCGTGGCGGCGATCTTCGTGCCCATCGTGCTGTGCTACCAGGCCTGGACCTACTGGATCTTCCGCAGGCGCATCTCCGACCACCACCTGCCCGCCGAGGAGCTCGAGTCCGTCGCATGAGACCTACCGACCCACGGGTACGCCGCCAACTGGCTCCCGCCCGGCGTCCCCTGGCCGTGGTGCTGGTCGCCGGGGTCGTCGGCAGCCTGCTCCTGGTCGGGCAGGCCTGGGCGGTGACCGAGCTGCTGCTGGCCGCGCTCGACGGGGGACCGGTGCGGGCCTGGGCCGGCGTGGTCGTCGCGGTGTTCGTGGCCCGGTCACTCGTCGGCTGGACCACGGACACGATGGCGGCGCGTGCCGCGGCCCTGGTCGGCAGCGACGTGCGTCGCCGCGTGGTCGGGGCGATCCTGCGCCAGGGCGTGGGTCGGTCGACCGGTGAGCTCGCCGGTCTCGCGACCCGCGGCGCCGGCGCTGCCGAGCCCTACCTCACCCGCTACGTTCCGGCCCTGGTACTGGCGGGCGTGCTCCCAGTCGTGACCATCGTCGCGATCGCCACCCAGGACCCGATGAGCGCGCTGATCGTGGTGTGCACGCTGCCGCTGATCCCGGTGTTCGGGGTCCTGGTCGGCCTCGCGACCGAGGAGCGGGCACGAGCCCAGTGGCGCGCGCTGGCGTCGCTGTCGGGGCACTTCCTCGACGTCATGCGCGGCCTCCCGACGCTGGTGGCCTTCCGACGCGCGGAGGCCCAGTCGGCCACGATCAGGGCGATCACGGACCGCTACCGTCGCCGTACCCTCGACACGCTGCGGATCGCGTTCGCCTCCTCGGCGGTGCTGGAGCTGGTGGCCACCCTGTCGGTCGCTCTGGTCGCGGTCACCGTCGGGGTCCGCCTGGCCCACGGCGACCTCGACCTCCAGACCGGCCTGGTCGTGCTGCTCCTCGCGCCGGAGGCCTACTGGCCGCTACGTCGGGTGGGGGCGGAGTTCCATGCCGCGAGCGAGGGGGTGGCGACGTTCGAGGCGGCCGCGGAGCTGGACGCCTTCGACGGCCCGGATGCTGACGCCGCGGATCCCACGGCGCCGCACCGCCGACCCGGCGCGCTGGCTCTCGACCAGGTCTCCGTGCTGCGGACGGGGCGGGCGGTCCCCGCCCTCGACGACGTCTCGTTGGCCGTCCCGGCCCGGGGCGTGGTGGCGGTGACCGGTCCGTCGGGCTGTGGGAAGTCCACCCTGCTCGCCGTGCTGGCGGGACTTCTCGAGCCGACCTCCGGCACCGTCCGAGGGCCGACGCAGGACCAGATCGCCTGGCTGCCGCAGCGTCCGGTGTTCGTGGCGGGGACGGTTGCCGACAACCTCCGCCTGGCCGCCCCGGACGCCGGCGACGACCGGCTCCGGTCGGCGCTGCGCCGCGTCGCGCTACCGGTCGATCTCGACGTCGCCCTCGGCGAGGACGGGACGACCCTGTCCGCTGGGGAGCGGGCCCGGCTGGCGCTGGCCCGGGTGATCCTCGCCGACCGGCCCTACGTGCTGCTCGACGAGCCGACAGCCCACCTGGACCCGGCGACCGAGAAGGTCATCGTCGATACCGTCCGCGATCTGGCCCGGGGCAGCGCGGTGGTGGTCGTCGCCCACCGGCCCGCCCTGGTCGCGCTCGCCGACATGGTGCTGCGGCTGCCCGCCCCCGAGCCGGTCGTCCCGGTACGACCTGCTCCCGTGGCCGCACGCCGGGCCGTGCCGGACGAGCCGGTCGTCGAGCGCCGGCGAGGGCTGGCCCTGCCGACCGTCCTCGGTGGCCTCGCGTCAGCGTCCGGGGTGGCGCTGACCGCCACGGCGGGCTGGCTGATCGTCCAGGCGTCCTACCAGCCGGTGATCCTGACGCTGCTGGTCGCGATCGTCGCGGTGCGGACCTTCGGCATCGCGCGTCCGGTCCTGCGCTACGCCGAGCGGCTGCGCTCCCACGACATCGTGCTGCGGATGCTCGCCGAGCGTCGCGTCGAGGTGTACGAAGCGGTCGTGCCGCTCACGCCGGGCGCGCTGGGCCGACGGCGCGGTGACGTGCTTGCCGCGGTCGTCGACGACGTGGACGCGGTGCTCGACCGTGAGCTGCGGGTGCGGATGCCGGTGCGCGGGTTCGCGATCACCGCGGGGATCGCCCTGGCGTTCACGGCCTTGGTCGCCCCACTCGCCGCGCTGCCCGTCCTCGGCGTCTGCCTGGCGGGTGTCGCGGGCTACGGCCTGGCCCGGGCCGGCGCGACGCGGTCCGAGCGGGCCGCGGTCGCTGCTCGGGCTCGTCTCGCCGACGTCGTCGTCGAGACGACGCAGTCGGCCAGCGAGCTGGTGATGTGGCAGGCCGAGGATCGGGCGCTCGACGCCGTCGACCAGGAGAGCGACGAGCTCGGCCGACGTAGCGTGGAGGCTGCGACCTGGCTCGCGACCGGGCGGGCCCTCGTGCTCGCCGTCGGCGGCATCGGGGTCGCCGCGGCCGCGCTCTTGCTCGGCGGGCTGGTCCCGGGTCCGCTGTTGGCGCTGCTGGTGCTGCTGCCGCTCGCGGTGCTCCGGCTCAC
>JBAWHI010000599.1:0-8349 GCA_049593675.1 Nocardioides sp. | reverse complement strand
CCTGCTCCCGGCGCACGAACGCGGGCACGATGTCGCCGCCCATGTCGTGGGCGCTGTCGTCGAGGTCCGCGTCGCGGGTGACGGCGTCCACCAGCGCGTCGGCGTCGAAGACGTAGTTGCCCATCGAGGCGAGCACCTCGTGCGGTGAGTCCGGGAGGCCCACGGGGTCCGTGGGCTTCTCCAAGAAGGCCCGGATCCGCTCCGGGGACGCGGGGTCCATGTCGATCACGCCGAACTGGTCGGCGAGCTCGATCGGCTGGCGGATCGCCGCCACCGTGCACGCAGCACCGCTGGCGATGTGCGCCTTCACCATCTGGTGGAAGTCCATCCGGTACACGTGGTCGGCACCGACCACGACCACGATGTCCGGCTTCTCGTCGCGGATCAGGTTGAGGGACTGGTAGATCGCGTCGGCGCTGCCGAGGTACCAGTTCTTGCCCACCCGCTGCTGCGCCGGGACCGGCGTCACGTAGTTGCCGAGCATCGTCGACATCCGCCAGGTCTGGCTGATGTGCCGGTCCAGGCTGTGCGACTTGTACTGGGTGAGCACGACCACCTGGAGGTAGCCGCTGTTCACGACGTTGGACAGCGCGAAGTCGATCAGCCGGTAGATCCCGGCGAACGGCACCGCCGGTTTGGCTCGATCGGCGGTCAGCGGCATCAGCCGCTTGCCCTCACCTCCAGCGAGGACGATCGCCAGTACCTTCTTCCGGGAGCTGATCGCCATGTGTTCAACCTAGTCCCCTGGGGATAGGTTCGACATCGTGCGAGTCGACCTGCTTTCCCGCGAGTACCCCCCCGAGGTGTACGGCGGCGCCGGCGTGCACGTCGCCGAGCTGGTCCGGGCGCTGCGCGCCAGGTCCGACGTCGAGGCGCGGGTGCACGCCTTCGGTGCCCCCCGCGACGAGCCGCTGACCGCGTCGTACCCCGACCTCGATGAGCTGGCCGGGGCGAACCCCGCCCTGCGCACCCTCGGGGTCGACCTCGCGATCGCCGACGGCTGCGCCGGGACCGACCTGGTGCACTCCCACACGTGGTACGCCAACCTCGCGGGCCACCTCGCGGCCCTGCTCCACGACGTGCCCCACATCGTCTCCGCCCACTCGCTGGAGCCGCTGCGGCCGTGGAAGGCCGAGCAGCTGGGCGGCGGCTACGCGGTCTCGTCCTGGGTGGAGCGGACCTCCTACGAGGCGGCGGCCACCGTCATCGCGGTCTCGGCCGCGATGCGCGACGACGTGCTGGCGTCGTACCCCGCGATCGACCCCGCTCGGGTCCAGGTGGTCCACAACGGCATCGACACCGCCGACTGGGCGCCCCGCATCGATCCCGACCGGGTGCGTGAGCTCGGCGTCGACCCGGACCGGCCCTCGGTGGTCTTCGTCGGCCGGATCACCCGCCAGAAGGGCCTGCCCCTCTTCCTGCGTGCCTGCGCGGCCCTGCCGCCCGACGTGCAGATCGTGCTGTGCGCCGGCGCCCCCGACACCCCGGAGATCCAGGCCGAGGTCGAGGGACTGGTGGCGTCGCTGGCCGCCAGCCGCTCGGGAGTCGTCTGGATCAGCGAGATGCTCCCCCGCCCTGACGTGGTCGCGCTGCTGAGCGCGGCGACGGCGTTCGCGTGCCCGTCGATCTATGAGCCGCTCGGCATCGTCAACCTCGAGGCGATGGCCTGCGAGACCGCCGTGGTCGCCACCGCCACCGGAGGGATCCCCGAGGTCGTCGTCGACGGCGACACCGGCCTGCTGGTGCCGATCTCGCAGGCGACCGACGGCACCGGCACCCCGCTCGACCCCGAGCAGTACGTCGCCGACTTCGCGGCCGCCCTGACCTCGGTCGTCTCCGACCCCACCCGCGCCGCCGAGATGGGCCGCGCGGGCCGCGAGCGGGCGATCGCGGCGTTCTCCTGGGACGCCATCGCCGAGCGGACGGTCGAGGTCTACCGCTCCGTGCTCTGAGCGGGCGCAGAGATCGCCTGTGGACAACCGGCCGCGGCCGCTCCGGCCGGGGAACGCTCGAGCCATGTCCTACGAACCGATCATCGACTCCCAGTCCGCCCTCCTCGCCACCTGGCAGCACCTGATGCAGCCCCTCGGCTTCGCCGGCCACAGCATCTGGCTGCTCCGCATCGGACCGGACCGCCGCGCCGTCCCCCACCTGGTCGAGATCGCCGACTCCGAGGTGCTGCCGAGCGGCGAGGAGGCCGCGGGCTTCGCCGAGGTGCTCCGCCTGCTCGACGCCGGCGAGGTCGGCGGCAGCTTCGGCTTCCTGCGCTCCCGGCCCGGCCCCGGCGTCGTCCGCGCCGACGACCGGGCCTGGGCCGCGTTCCTCTACGACGCCGGCCGGGTCGCGGGCGTCGACGTCGAGGTCGTGCACCTGGCGACCGACGAGAGCGTCGTGCCGCTCCCCCTCGACGAGATCGGCCTGAGCCGCACCGCCTGAGCCGCTACGGTCGCCACCGTGGACAAGAACATGTTCCTGCTCTGGGGCGAGGATCTCGCGACGACCCTGCACGACCCCGGCCTGCACGCCGACCTCCACGCCGCCGGCGTCGATCGGCTCCAGGTCAACGTCGACGACGAGCCGGTCGCGGCCGCGATGCGGATCCCGCACTTCGCGGAGCCGGTCGGCGCGGTCCTGAGCACGTGGGGGGTCGACCCGGCGGCGGTGAGCCCGGTGCTGCGCCGGGTCGCGGCCACGGTGCACGGCTACGCCGTCGACGAGCGACGCCGCCTCGACCCGCCCGAGGCCTGGGACGGCAGCCGGGCCGACGCGCTGGCGAACGTGGCGATCCTGCGCCGGCCGGCCGAGCTCGCCCGCGAGGAGTGGATCCGGCGGTGGATGGTCGAGCACACCCCGATCGCGATCCGCACCCAGGCCACCTTCGGCTACGTGCAGAACGTCGTCACCGGCCCCGCCACGCCGCAGGCGCCGGTCGTCGACGCCCTCGTCGAGGAGCTCTTCCCCAGCGCCGGCACCACCGACATGCATGCCTTCTACGGCAGCGGTGGCGACGACGCCGAGCTGCACCGGCGGATCTCCGAGCTGATGGCGAGCGTCACGCGCATCGGCGCCGACCAGGGCCTGGACCTGGTGCCGACCAGCCGCTACCTCTACGCGCTGGGGTAGTCGGCCTCGACGTACGCCTGCACGATCCGGTCGACCTCCTGGTCGACGTCGACCACCGCCCCGGCCTCGTCGGGCTGGAGCGGCTCGAGGGTGGCGAGCTGGGAGGCCAGCAACGAGACCGGCATGAAGTGACCCACCCGCCCGGCCTGGCGACGCGCGATGACCTCCGGCGAACCGTCGAGCTGCAGGAACCGCAGCCCGGGCGCGTGCCCTCGCAGCTGGTCACGGTAGGAGCGCTTCAGGGCGGAGCAGCTCACCACGCCACCGCCGGGGTGGGCGGCGAGCCAGCCACCGACCACCTCCAGCCACGGGAAGCGGTCCTCGTCGTCGAGCGGCTCGCCGGCCGTCATCTTGGCGACGTTCTCGTGCGGATGGAGGTCGTCGGCATCGACGAACGGCACGCGGAGCCGCCGCGCGAGGGCGGACCCGACCGTGGTCTTGCCCGAACCCGAGACCCCCATCACCACCAGGGGATGCATGTCACCACGGTAGTGCAGGCCGGTCGCCTCCTCGGGTCGTCAGTCGAGCAGGTGGGACACGAGGTACGCCGCCGCCGGCCGCTCGAACTCCCCGCTCTGCCGCAGCATCGCGTGCTTGCCGCCGACGACCTCGCGGAAGTCCACGGCGGCGCTCCGGGCGAGGGTGCTCGCCACGATCCGGGCTCGCGCGGGATCGGCGATCCGGTCCGCCGTGCCGTGCACGATCAGCACCGGGAGCTCGGCCACGTCGACGGGGCCACGTGGATCGTCCGGATAGACCCAGGGGTTGAGCGCGACGACGCAGCGGACCTCGGGCTCGGCCCCGGCGAGCAGCGCGGCCCGGCCGCCGAGCGAGTGCCCGACCAGGCCGACGGGCAGGTCGCCGTACGTCTCCCGGAGCCGGGCGAGGGCCCAGCGCACGTCGTCGACCGGGGTGTGGCTGGTGTCCCAGCCGCGCGAGGAGTTGAGCAGCCGGTAGACCGCGAGCCTGCCGCGACCGGCCCGTGCGATCCGCCGCGCCAGGGGCACCATGCGGAGCACGGACAGCTGGGCCGGATGCACGTCGGGGCGGTCCGGGCGGCTGGCCCCACCGTGCAGGGCGAGCACCACCGCCTCGGGGCGCGCCGGTTCGCTGACCGCCTTGAGCAGAGGACTCCCCACGTCAGGCGACGAGGATCGTGGACGCGACCTGGCCGGACGGTCCCGAGCGCACGCCCAGATCCGCACCGCCCGGCCCGTCGGGCGGTGACGGGCGGAGGTCGGCGAGACGCGCGACGATCAGGGCCGGGAGCGGGAGGAGCCTGCGCATCCTCGAACTGTAGGCAGTGCACGCCAGCCCCGACGTCGACCTCCGCACCGAGCGCGCTGACCTACCTGCCAGTAGCGTGGGCCTGACCGATCCAGGTTCAGGTCCAGGGAGGCCCATCCATGCAGCTGGCGTTGTCGGCGGAGGACGTTGAGTTCCGCGACGAGTTGAGGGAGTTCTTCACCACGAAGATCCCCCAGGAGATCCGGGACGCGGTGCGTGATCGGCGAGAGCTCACCAAGGAGCAGCTCGTCGAGAGCATGCAGATCCTGAACGCGCACGGCTATGCCGTCCCGAACTGGCCGACCGAGTGGGGTGGCCGGGACTGGTCGTCGCTGCGCCGCCACATCTGGCACGAGGAGATGCAGCGCGCCGACGTCCCGGTGCCGCTGGCGTTCAACGCCTCCATGATCGGTCCGGTCATCGCGCAGTTCGGCTCGCAGGAGATGAAGGAGAAGTTCCTGCCGCCGACCGCGAACCTGGACATCTGGTGGTCACAGGGGTTCTCGGAGCCGGACGCGGGATCAGACCTGGCGTCGCTGAAGACCAAGGCGGTCCGCGACGGCGACGAGTACGTCGTCAACGGCCAGAAGACCTGGACCACCCTCGGGCAGTACGGCGACTGGATCTTCACCCTCGTCCGGACCGACCCCGAGGTGAAGAAGCAGGCCGGCATCTCGATGCTGCTGATCGACATGCGGTCCGAAGGCGTCGAGGTGCGACCCATCGAGCTCATCGACGGCGGCCACGAGGTCAACGAGGTCTGGTTCACCGACGTCCGCGTGCCGCTGGAGAACCTGGTCGGCGAGGAGAACCGGGCCTGGGACTACGCGAAGTTCCTGCTGGGCAACGAGCGCGTCGGCGTCGCCCCGGTCGGCGCGACCAAGCGGGTGCTCGCCCAGGCCAAGGAGTGGGCCGGCCCGATGCTCGAGGACCCGCTGCTGGCAGCCCGGTTCGTCGAGCTCGAGAACGAGCTGCTCGCCCTCGAGCTCACCGCGCTGCGCGTGGTCGCCCACTCGGCCGACGGCAAGCCGCACCCGGCGTCCTCGGTCCTCAAGCTGAAGGGCTCCGAGCTGCAGCAGGCGGTCACCGAGCTCGCGGTCGACATCGCCGGACCGGCATCGCTCGCCAGCGGTGCCGCCGACGAGGAGACCGACCTCCCGTGGTGGTCGCGGCGCTCGACGCCGGTCTACCTCAACTTCCGCAAGGCCTCGATCTACGGCGGCTCCAACGAGGTGCAGCGCCAGATCATCGCCCGCACGATCCTGGGACTCTGAGGAGCATCGGCATGGACTTCACGTACGACGAGGAGCAGCAGGCCCTTCGCGAGGCCGTCCGCGGACTCGCAGGAAAGGCCTACTCCGACTTCGAGAACCGACGCCAGAGCGTGGCGGAGGACCCCGGCTTCAGTGAGAAGGTCTGGACCCAGCTCGCCGAGATGGGCGTGCTCGGCCTGCCCTTCGACGAGGAGTACGGCGGGATGGGCGCCGGCGCGATCGAGGTCGGCATCGTCGCCCAGGAGCTCGGGCGGGTGCTTGCTCCCGAGCCGTTCCTGACCTCCGTGGTCCTCGCGGGCGGCCTGGTCGCCGCGGCGGGCTCGCCGGAGCAGAAGACCGAGCTGCTCGGCGGACTCTCGGCGGGCGAGACCGTGCTCGCGTTCGCCCACGCCGAGCCGGGATCGCGCTGGGCGCCGACCGCGTCGAAGGTCACGGCCAGCGAGTCCGACGGCGCGTGGACCCTCACGGGGGTCAAGGAGCCGGTGATCCAGGGCGCCCGTGCCGACGTACTCGTGGTCAGCGCCGCGCTGCCCGATGGCGGGACCGGCCTGTTCGTGATCGCTGGCGCCGACGCGGAGCGGTCCGGCTACTCCACCCACGAGGGCGGCAGGGCCGCGAAGGTGACCTTCGACGGCACCGTCGCGACCGCGCTCGGCGGAGGTGGCGACGCCACGGCGGTGATCACCGCGGTCCAGGACATCGCCAGGATCACGGCGTGCAACGAGGCGGTCGGCCTGATGGAGGTCTGCCTCGAGGTCACGTCGGAGTACCTCAAGAGCCGCAAGCAGTTCGGGGTGCCGCTGAGCACCTTCCAGTCGCTGACCTTCCGTGCGGCCGACATGTACGTGTCGCTGGAGCTCGCGCGCAGCATGGCCGTGTGGGCGACGATGGTGCTGGCCGAAGGCTCGGCCGACGACGTGGCCGTCGCGGCGTCCCGCGCAGCGCTGCAGGTCAGCCGGGCGGGCCGTCACATCGGTCAGGAGGCGATCCAGCTGCACGGCGGGATCGCGATGACCGCGGAGTACTCCATCGGCAGCTACACCAGTCGTCTCACCGCGCTCGACCACCTGTTCGGCGACGGGCACCACCACCTCGGCCAGCTGGTCGCGGGCGTGGGCGGCTACGACGAGGTGGACCCGCTGCCCTGACGGCGCCGCACGTTATCCACAGATGACATCTGCCCGGTGTCGGCCTCGGCCGGCACCGGGCATCGTCGTGTCATGGGCACCCTGAGCGCTGACCACACCGACTTCCGGGACGCTGTCGCCGACCTCGAGCGTGCGGCCGACCGGCTCCGCGCCGACCGGGAGGGCGCGACCCGCTCGGTCGACGGGCTGCTCGGCAGCTGGCGGGGCCGCGCTGCGGCGGCGTACGCCGAGGGCTGGACGGAGTGGTGCCGGGGCGCCGACCGGGTGCTCGACGGGCTGGTGACGATGAGCCGGCTCCTCGCCAGCGTCGACGCGGACCTGGCGTCGACCGACTCCTCGTCGGGTGACGCCTTGGCGCGGCTGGCCGGACGGCTGGGCTGATGGCCGACCTCTGCTACGGCGTGGAGCTGGACGACCTGATGGCCACCATCGACGACCTGGCCCGCTGCGGCCGGTCGCTCGACGACCTCCTCGCCGAGGTGGCCGCCCGCGTCGTCGCCCTGCACGACTCGTGGGAGGGACGGTCCGCGCTCGCCCAGGCCACCGCTCAGGCGGACTGGGAAGCGGGCTTCGCCCAGATGAGCCGCGGTCTCGCCGTGATGCGCGAGTCGGCAGCGACCGCGCACGAGAACTACTCCGGCGCGGCCGCGACCAACCTGGCCATGTGGGAGCAGCTCCGGTGAGGGCGAGCCGATGAGGCTGTTGATCGAGGGCACCGGCTACCGGTCGGCCGCGCAGGCCTTCCGGGTCGGCAACCGGTCCGTGGCCGAGGCGGGGCAGCGACTCACCGATGCCTTGGCCGGCTACGCCGCGATGGCCGGCGACGACGCCACCGCGGCCGACTTCGCCGCGGCCTACGACGAGGCTGCGAGCGCTGCCGTCGACGTGCTCGAGGAGCTCGGCGGCGGGTTCGCGTCGCTCGCCCGGCTGGCCGACGCCTCGCTGCGCAACCACGTCCGGGCGGAGACCGCCTCGACGTCGTCCGGGGGCTGCCCCTTGATGGAGCCGCCGCCCGCCGACGGCGGACTCGCCGTGGTCCTCACGCCACCGCCGTCGGCGCTCGGTGGCGACAGCTCCTCGCTGCCCGGCTGGGCGAACGCCGTCCTCGACCTGCTCGAGGGTGCCTTCTGGCCGGACGCCGACACCGACCGGCTGCGCGAGGCCGCCGGCACCTGGCGATCCGCCGCGACGGCGGTGGGTCTGCTCGCCGGGCACTGCGAGTCCGCGCTCGACGAGCTGGCCGTCGAGGTCTCCCCGGAGATCCCGCTCGCGATCGCCACCACCGAGGACCTGCGCGCGCGCATCGAAGCGTTGGCCGACCAGCTGGGCGCCCTGGGCTCCGCCTGCGAGGAGCACGCCGCCCAGGTCGAGGCCACCCGCGAGCAGATCCTCGGCGAGCTCCGCCAGCTCGCCCTCGAGCTCGGCATCGGCGCCATCGTCTCGGGCGCGCTCACCTTCCTGAGCGGTGGCGCCGCCGCCGGGGTCGCCGGCGGCGCGGCCGCGACGCGGCTCGCAAC
>JBAWHI010000598.1:0-9274 GCA_049593675.1 Nocardioides sp. | reverse complement strand
CTCATCGGGCTCATGGTAAGCAAGCGCTTAGTTCCGGAGCAACCATCGAGCAACCATCTGGAGGAGCAGTGCAGGGTCTGGCCGGCAAGGTCGCCGTCGTCACGGGAGCCAGTCGCGGGATCGGGCTGGGCATCGCCCAGCGCCTCGTGGCCGAGGGCGCGAGGGTCACCGTCACCGCCCGCAAGCCCGAGGCGCTCGAGGAGGCGGTGGCCGCCCTCGGCGGCGCCGAGCACGCCCTCGGGATCGCCGGGAAGGCCGACGACCCCGCCCACCAGGAGGACGTCGTACGCCGGACGGTGGAGTCGTTCGGGAGCCTGGACCTGCTGGTCAACAACGCCGGCATCAACCCGGTCGCCGGACCGCTGATCGACGTCGACCTCGGCGCCGCCCGCAAGACCGTCGAGGTCAACGCCCTCGGAGCGCTGGCCTGGACCCAGGCCGCCCACCGGGCCTGGATGTCCGAGCACGGTGGCGCGGTCGTGAACGTCTCCTCGGTCTCGGGCGTCAAGCCGGCCCCCATGATCGGGATGTACGGCGCCTCCAAGGCGATGCTGATCAGCCTCACCGAGACCCTCGCGGTCGAGCTCGGCCCCTCGATCCGGGTCAACGCGGTCGCCCCGGCGATCGTCAAGACCGCCTTCGCCGGCCCGCTCTACGAGGGCCGCGAGGAGGAGGTCGCGGCGCACTACCCGCTGCGCCGCCTCGGTGTGCCGGAGGACGTCGCGGGCGCGGTCGCCTACCTGCTCTCGGACGACGCCGCCTGGGTGACCGGCCAGACCATCACCCTGGACGGCGGCGTCACCCTCACCGGCGGCCACTGATGAGCGCGCCGACCAGCCGCCTGAGCGGCCAGGGCGTCGTCGTCACCGGCGCCGGACGTGGCATCGGCCGTGCCCTCGCGACCCGCGCCGCTGCCGTGGGTGCCCGGGTCGTCGTCAACGACCTCGACCCCGTCACGGCGGCGGCCGTGGCGGCGGAGATCGGCGGCACCGCCGTGCCCGGCGACGTCACCGCCCCGGAGTCCCTCGTCGACGCCGCGACCGAGGTGCTCGGCCGGATCGACGTGTTCTTCGCCAACGCCGGGATTGACGGCGCCGGCGGGCCCGAGAGCCTGCAGGCACCCGACGACCTCTGGGACCGCGTCATCGACGTCAACGTGATGGCACACGTCCGTGCCGCTCGGGCGCTGGTCCCCCGCTGGCTCGCCGACGGCGACGGCGGCCGGTTCGTCGTCACCGCCTCGGCGGCCGGCCTGCTGACGATGGTCGGCAGCGCGCCGTACTCCGTCACCAAGCACGCCGCCGTCGGGTTCGCGGAGTGGCTCTCGGTCACCTACGGCACCCGGGGCGTCGACGTGCACGCGATCTGCCCGCAGGGCGTCCGCACCCGGATGCTCGAGGAGGCAGGGCCCTTGCAGGGCCTGCTGTCCCGCGACTCCGCGCTGGAGCCCGAGCAGGTCGCCGACGCAGCGTTCGTCGCGATCGAGGAGGGCCGCTTCCTGGTCCTCCCCCACACCGAGGTCGCGGGCTACTACGTCGCCCGCGCCACCGACACCGACCGTTGGCTGGCGGGCATGCGCCGCCTGCAGCAGAAGGTCGACGAGGCAGGAGGACCGGCATGAGCCCCACGACCACCCCCGTGACCGACGAGGAGACCCCGGGCCTCGACCTCGCCACGTTCCGGGCCTGGTACGACGGCCGGCGACCCGGCGAGATCGCCGGCGACCTGCGCGCCAGCGTCATCGCGGGCGGCCGCTCGAACCTCACCTACGAGGTCACCGACGGCACGTCGTGGTGGATCGTGCGGCGCCCGCCGCTCGGGCACGTGCAGGCGACCGCGCACGACATGGGCCGGGAGTTCACCGCGATGTCGGCGCTCGCCGGGACCGACGTTCCGGTGCCGCAGACCTACGCGCACTGCGCGGACCCCGACGTGCTCGGCGCGCCGTTCTACGTGATGGAGCGGGTCGAGGGCACGGCGTACCGTCGGGCCGCCCAGTTGGAGGACCTCGGTCCCGAGCGCACGGCTGCGATCGGCGAGCGGCTCATGCAGGTGCTGGCGAGCCTGCACCGCGTCGACCCGGCGCAGGTCGGGCTCGCGGAGTTCGGCCGGCCGGCCGGCTTCCTCGGCCGGCAGGTCCGCCGGTGGGGACAGCAGCTCGAGGGCTCCAAGACCCAGGAGCGGCCCGGCGCCGACGAGCTGCACCGCCTGCTCACCGGACGGATCCCGGCCGAGGACGACGAGCGGTTCGCCGGGATCGTGCACGGCGACTACCGCCTCGACAACGTGCTGACCGGTGCCGACGGCGAGATCAAGGCGGTCGTGGACTGGGAGATGGCCACCCTCGGCGACACCCGCACCGACCTGGCCCTGATGCTCGTCTACGACCGGCTGGCGTCCCTGCCGTCGGCCGGCCTGGTCTCCGACGCGCCCTCGGCGCCCGGGTGGCCGGGCACCGACGAGCAGCTGGCGACGTACGCCGCCGCGCTGGGCCTCGGCGGCGTCGCCGACCTCGGCGACATGGGGTTCCACCTCGGACTCGCCTACTTCAAGCTCGCGGTGATCCTCGAGGGGATCAACTACCGCTTCCAGCAGGGCCAGACGGTCGGCGCGGGCTTCGACCAGATCGGTGCCGCCTTCGACCCCCTGATCGCCGCTGGGCTCGAGGCCCTCGGCGACGCCTAGAGAGGACTGACCATGCACTTCGCTCACGACGAGCGCACCCAGGAGCTCATCGACCGGCTCGAGGGCTTCATGTCCGACCGGATCGTGCCGTCCGGAGCGGTCTTCCACGACCAGCTCGCCGCGGCGGACGACCGCTGGGCGTGGTCCCAGGCACCGGTGCTCAAGGAGCTGCAGTCCGAGGCCCGCGAGCTCGGCCTGTGGAACCTCTTCCTCCCGCGCGAGCACGCCGACTCCCCCGGGCTGTCCAACCTGGAGTACGCACCGCTCGCCGAGATCACCGGCCGCGCCGCACACCTCGCCCCGGCCGTCCTCAACTGCGCGGCGCCGGACACCGGCAACATGGAGGTGCTCTCGCTCTTCGGCACGCCCGAGCAGAAGGAGCGCTGGCTCAAGCCGCTGTTGGCGGCCGAGATCCGCTCCGCGTTCGCGATGACCGAGCCGGACGTCGCCTCCTCCGACGCCACCAACATCGCGACCCGGATCGAGCGCGACGGCGACGAGCTCGTCCTCAACGGCCGCAAGTGGTGGATCACGGGAGCCATGAACCCGAACGCCGAGATCCTGATCGTGATGGGCAAGACCGATCCCGATGCGTCGCGCCACCGCCAGCAGAGCATGGTGCTCGTGCCGAGGGACACCCCCGGCCTGACGGTCGTGCGTGGCATGGAGGTCTTCGGCTACGACGACCACGAGCACGGCGGCCACGCCGAGCTGGTCTTCGACGACGTGCGGGTGCCGGTGTCGAACCTGATCGGCGAGGAGGGCGCGGGCTTCGCGATCGCCCAGGCCCGCTTGGGTCCTGGGCGCATCCACCACTGCATGCGCTCGATCGGCGTCGCGGAGGCCGCGATCGACCTGATGTGCCGTCGCGCGACCCAACGGGTGGCGTTCGGCCGCCCGATCGCCAACCAGGGCGTCGTCCGCGACTGGATCGCCGAGTCCCGGGTGCGCCTCGAGCAGCTCCGCCTGCTGGTGCTCAAGACCGCGTGGCTGATGGACACGGTCGGCAACCGCGGCGCCCACTCCGAGATCCAGGCGATCAAGATCGCCACGCCCCAGACCGTGCAGTGGATCCTCGACAAGGCGATCCAGGTGCATGGTGCCGGCGGCCTCTCGCAGGACTTCCCGCTGGCCGCGGCGTATGCCGGCATCCGCACCCTCCGCTTCGCGGACGGACCCGACGAGGTGCACAAGAACTCGCTCGCCAAGGCGGAGATCGCCCGCCACACGACGGAGGCCGCCCGTGGATGAGTCGCAGCTGCTCGAGCGGGTCGAGACCCTGCTCGCCGAGCACCCGCCGGCCACGACGGACCGGATGGACTTCCTGCACGCCCGTTTCGACGCCGGCCTGGCCTGGGTGCACTTCCCCGAGGGACTCGGCGGCCTCGGACTCGCCCGCGGGCTGCAGCCGGTCGTGGAGAAGGCGCTGCATCGCGCCGGCGCGCCCGACAACGACCCGCGCAGGATCGGGATCGGGCTCGGCATGGCGGCGCCGACCATCCTCGCCTTCGGCACCGACGAGCAGAAGCAGCGCTACCTGCGCAAGCTGTGGTGTGGCGAGGAGGTGTGGTGCCAGCTTTTCTCCGAGCCCGGCGCCGGGTCCGACCTGGCCGGGCTCGCGACCCGCGCCGTGCTCGACGGTGACACCTGGATCGTCAACGGTCAGAAGGTGTGGACCTCGTCGGCCCACATCGCCGATCGGGCGATCCTGATCGTGCGCACCGACCCCGACCAGCCCAAGCACGCCGGGCTGTCCTACTTCATCCTCGACATGCACGACCCGGGCGTCGAGGTCCGACCGCTGCGTCAGATCACCGGCGAGGCGGAGTTCAACGAGGTGTTCCTGACCGACGCCCGGATCCCGGACTCGGATCGGCTCGGCGCCGTCGGGGAGGGGTGGAAGGTCGCGAACGCGACGCTCAGCAGCGAGCGGGTCGCGATCGGCGGCGGGGCGTTCCCGCGCGAGTTCGGGATGGTCATGAACGTCGCCGAGACCTGGCGTGAGCGTCCCGAGCTGCGCACCCCGGAGACCCACGAGCGGCTGCTGCGCGGCTGGATCGACACCGAGGTCGCCCGGATCACGGCCACTCGCCTGCGGCAGAAGATGGCCGCCGGCGTACCCGGCCCGGAGGGGTCGGCGATGAAGCTGTCCTTCGCCCGGATCAACCAGGAGCTCTCGGCGCTCGAGGTGGACCTGCTCGGCGACGAAGGTCTGCGCTACGAGAGCTGGGAGATGCGCCGACCCACCCACGTCGACTTCTTCGGCAGGGACGCGGGCTTCCGCTACCTGCGGGCCAAGGGCAACTCGATCGAGGGCGGCACCTCCGAGGTGCTGCGCAACGTCGTCTCCGAGCGCATCCTCGGACTGCCCACCGAGCACCGCGTCGACAAGGACGTGCCCTGGAAGGACCTGCCCCGATGACGCAGCCTCGTTTCACCGCTCCAGCAGACGTCGACCTCCTCCCGGACGACGTCGAGACCGACCTGCGCGCCTCGGTGCGCAAGGTGCTCGACAAGCACGCACCCACCGAGCGCGTCAACACCCTCTACGACGGCACGGACGAGGTCACCGGCCCCCTCTGGTCGTCGCTGGCCGGTGAGCTCGGGCTCGCCGGACTGCTCGTGCCCGAGCACCTCGGCGGTGCCGGCGCGAGCGCCCGGGAGGCCGCGGCGGTCCTCGAGGAGCTCGGCCGCGCCGCGGCTCCGTCTCCGTTCCTGACCTCGAGCGTGGTGGCGACCACGGCCCTGGTGGCGGCGGGCGACACGACGATCCTGCCCTCGCTCGCGAGCGGGCAGCAGACGGCCGCCCTGCTGGTGCGTCCGACCGCGCTGCGCCACGAGCGCGGGGGTGCCCTCTCGGGGACCGTCACCGCCGTCGGTCTCCCCGCCGACGTCCTCCTCGTGCCGGTGAACGACGCGCTCTACGCCGTTCGCCACGCGACGGCCACCCCGGTCACCTCGCTCGACATGACACGCCCGCTCGCCGAGGTCTCCCTCGACGGCGCCGAGACGACCCTCGTCGCCGAGGACGCGTCCGCGGCGGTCGACCGCGCCCTGCGCACCGGTGCCGGGCTGCTCGCCGCCGAGCAGGTCGGCATCGCCCGCTGGGCGCTCGAGGCCACCATCGGCTACCTCAAGGAACGCCGGCAGTTCGGCCGCATCGTCGGCGGGTTCCAGGCGCTCAAGCACCGGCTCGCGGACCTGTACGCCGAGGTCGAGCAGGCCGATGCGGCCGCCCGCTACGCGGCGGCGACGCTCGCCACGGACGACCCGGATGCTCCGGTGGCGGTCGCGGTGGCAGCGGCGTTCTGCTCCGAGGTGGCCGTCCACGCGTGCGAGGAGGCCGTGCAGCTGCACGGCGGCATCGGAATGACCTGGGAGCATCCGGCGCACCTGCACCTCAAGCGGGCGAAGGCCGACGCGCTCCTGCTCGGGTCCGCCGAGGGGCACCGCGCCACTCTCGCCGCCCTCGTCGACCTGCCTGCGCCCCACTGACGTCCGAGAGGTGACCCGATGGACCTGACCCTGACCGATGAGCAGCAGGCCTTCCGCGACCTGGCGCGGGACTTCCTCGACAAGGAGGCGATCCCGCACCGCACGGAGTGGGATCGCCAGGAGTCCGTGGACACCTCGATCATCGCGAAGCTGGCGGAGATCGGCTTCCTCGGCCTCACCATCCCCGAGGAGTACGGCGGCCTGGGCGGTGACTACGTCACCTACGTGCTCGGCATGGAGGAGCTGGGCCGTGCCGACTCCGCGCTGCGCGGGATCGTCTCGGTCTCGAACGGGCTGGTCGGCAAGTCGATCCTCGGCTTCGGCTCCGAGGAGCAGAAGCAGGAGTGGCTGCCCGGGATCGCCGCCGGCACCACGCTCGGCTGCTTCGGGCTCACCGAGCCCGACACCGGCTCGGACGCCGGCAACCTGACCAGCCGGGCGCGCAAGGACGGCTCGGACTACGTCATCAGCGGACAGAAGCTGTTCATCACCAACGGCACCTGGGCCGACGTGGCGCTCGTGTTCGCCCGCACCGGCGGCGAGGGGCCTCGGGGCATCAGCGCGTTCCTGGTGCCGACCGACTCCGAGGGCTTCGAGGCCCGTGAGATCAAGGGCAAGCTCGGGCTGCGCGGGCAGGCCACCGCGGAGCTCTTCCTCTCCGACGTGCGCGTCCCCGCGGAGGCGCTCCTCGGCGAGGAGGGGCAGGGTTTCAAGATCGCGATGACGACGCTCGACAAGGGTCGGGTCTCGGTCGCCGCGGGCTGCGTCGGGATCGTGCAGGGCTGCCTGGAGACATCGGTCGAGTACGCCACGACGCGGACCCAGTTCGGCAAGCCGCTGGCCGGCTTCCAGCTGGTGCAGGAGCTCATCTCCGACATGTCGGTCGACGCGGACGCCGCGCGACTCCTCGTGTGGCGCTGCGCCGACCTGATCGACCGCGGCGAGCCCTTCGGGACGGCGGCCTCCAAGGCCAAGCTCTATGCGTCGGAGGCCGCCGTGCGCGCCGCGAACAACGCCATCCAGGTCTACGGCGGAGCCGGCTACATCGACGAGTACCCGGCCGCGAAGTACCTGCGCGACGCCCGGGTGATGACCCTCTACGAGGGCACCAGCCAGATCCAGAAGCTGCTCATCGGTCGCGCCGAGACCGGCGTCAGCGCCTTCCTCTGAGAGGACCTCCGGATGCCCGTCGATCCTGACCTCGCCCACCTGCTCGCGTTCATCGAGTCGGCGGGACTGCCACCGATGTCCCAGGGCACGCCCGCGGCCGCCCGTGCCGGGTTCCGCGCGATGACCGTCGATGCGCGAGCGCCCGGGTCACTTCCCGCGGTCGCGTCGATCGAGGACATCACGGTCCCCGGCGGCGACGGGAGCCGACCCGCACGTGTCTACCGTCCGGAGACCCCCGGGCCGTTGCCGACGATCGTGCTGTTCCACGGCGGCGGCTTCATGATCGGCGACCTGGACACCCACGATCTGACCGCCCGCACCCTCGCCAACGGCTGCGATGCGGTGGTCGTCTCCGTCGACTACCGGCTCGCACCCGAGGACCCGTGGCCGGCGGGCGTCGAGGATGCGATCGCGGCCACGCGGTGGGCCGCCTCCTCGTCGCCCTCGCTCGGCGGTGACGAGCGGATCGCCGTCGCCGGGGACAGCGCCGGCGGCAACCTCGCCGCAGTCGTCGCGCAGACGATGCGCGACGAGGGCGTCGACCTGGCCGGCCAGCTCCTCATCTATCCGGTCACCGACGGCCGAGGGAGCTATCCCTCGCACACCGAGAACGCCACCGGCTACTTCCTCGACCTGGACACGATGGTCTGGTTCGACCAGCAGTACGTCGGGCACCTCCTCGACGCCGACGCCCACGACGCCCGGCTCGCGCCACTGCACGGCGACCTCGGCGGGGTCGCGCCCGCGGTGGTCGTCGTGGCCGAGTTCGACCCGCTGCGCGACGACGGTCTCGCCTACGCGTCGCAGCTCGAGGATGCCGGCGTCCCCGTCGGGGTGCGGACCTTCGCCGGGATGATCCACGGGTTCATCGACATGGGGCAGCACTCGCCGGGCGCCCAGAGAGCCATCGACGAGACCGTCGCCGTGTTCCGCGAGGTCCTGCACCGGTGAGTCTCGCCCGGCGGACCGCTCGACCACGTCACACCACGTGACTCAGGGGAGGACCGCACGTTGACAGGGAGTCAATAGCCCCCTCACCGACCCCCACGGCCACCCCCAACTCGGCCGGGCGAGCGCCCGGTCCGCCGGGAGAACCCCCATGCCGATCCTGCACGTCACGACCGTCCATCCAGACCTCCCGATCGCGCTGATCGATCACCTGCTCGCCTGCATCGAGCACGCCCTCCAGACGGCCGGAGCGTCCCGGATCTGGATCGACGAGGGCCTTCCGCCCCTGAGCGTGATGGCCGAGCTGCCCGCCGACGCCGTGCCGCTTCGGCCGTCCCACCTGGTTGCGGGAGATCCCCGGTAGGACTGGGGTCGGACAGTCACGTGGGTTGGTGGTTGCTGTCGATTTGCGTCGCTTCCCGGCGCTCCGGTCGCCTCTGATCCTTGGCTACGGGTTTGCTGGGGTGGGGCGCCGATAGGGCCGGCGAAGACGGCTACGGCGCCGCGGCTCTCGGCGTCCGCTGCCGGATTTCCGGTCCGCGCCGGGCCGTTGGTTGCGGGTTTGCTCGGTTTAGCCGCCGATAGGGCCGGCGAAGAGCGGACCGGCGCCGCTCGGGTCGGCGTTCATTCCAGGCTTCTGGTCCGCTGCTGGCGTTGGCTGCGGGTTTGCTCGGATTGGGCGCCGACATGGCTCCGAAGAACGGCCCGCGCCGCCCGGGTCGACGTTGCTTTCCGGGTTTCCGGTCCGCACCGGGCCGGTGGTTGCGGGCTTGCTCGGGTGCAGACCGATAGGCAGCGAAGAGCGGTCCGGCGCCGCCCGGGTCGACGTCGCTTCCCGGGTTTCCGGTCCGCGTCGGCGGGTTGTCGGAGCTGGCAGATCCGGGTCCGAGAAAGTCTCGAAGATTCTTTCCGATCTGTCTCACATCCCGGTCAACCATGGGGTTCTGAGCCCCTCACTGTCGGTGCCCCCTGGTTG
>JBAWHI010000597.1:0-9290 GCA_049593675.1 Nocardioides sp. | reverse complement strand
GAGATGGTCGCCGCGAACTCCTCGACCGCGGCGGCGCCCTCGGACTCCTCCGGGGTGGCGGCGTTCGGCTTGACCGCGATGATCGGGGTGCCCTGGGTGACCTTGCCGGTCAGCGTGAAGTTGCCGGCGAACACGCTCTGGGTGGCGACACCGCCCTCTTGCACGTCCACGGCGTCGGTGATCAGACCGGACTTGATCTTGATCGCGAGCCGGGCGCCGATCTCCTTGCCCTCGCCGGAGGACGGGATCAGGATCGCGGCCGGCGACGCCTTCTCGGCGAGCTGCTGGAGCACCTCGGCCTTGGGGGCCACGAGGTAGCCCTTGATCGGGGCGTCGTCGACGACGTAGACCTTCTCGGCGCCGTACTTCTTGACCTTCTCGGTCACCTCGGCGGCCTTGTCGGCCGGACCGATGAACACCGCGGACGGCTCCCCCAGTCGCTTGGCGATGGTGAGCAGCTCGTAGGTCGGCTTGCGGACAGCGCCGTCGACGTGGTCGATGAGAACCAGTACTTCAGACATGTGGCAGCGCTCCTCAGATGAACTTCTTGGCGGCGAGGAACTCGGTCAGCGCCGTGGCGCCCGAGCCGTCCTCGTCCTTGACGATCTCGCCGGCGGTGCGCGGCGGGCGGGCGGTCGTCTCCTCGACCGCGGTCCACGCAGCGTCCAGGCCGACCTCGCCGGCGTCGACACCGATGTCGCTGAGCGACCAGGTCTCGAGCGGCTTCTTCTTGGCGGCCATGATGCCCTTGAACGACGGATAGCGCGCCTCGCCGGACTGGTCGGTCACCGAGAGGACCAGCGGCAGCGTGCCGCCGATGACCTCGGTGGCGGTGTCGCCGTCGCGCTTGATGCGGACCTGGTCGCCCTGGGTCTCGATCACCGACGCGAGCGTGACCTGCGGGAGGCCGAGGCGCTCGGCCAGCATCGCCGGGACGACACCGCCGGACGCGTCGGTCGAGGCCATGCCGCAGACGACGAGGTCGGCGGGGCCCGCCTTCTCGACCGCCTTCGCCAGGACCAGCGAGGTGGCGGCGTAGTCGGAGCCGGCGATGGCCTCATCGCTCACGTGGACGCCCTTGTCGGCGCCCATCTGCAGGGCCTTGCGGACCGCATCGAGCGCCTTCTCGGGGCCGATGCACACCGCGGTGACCTCGCTGTCGTCGCCTGCCTTCTCCTTGATCTGGAGGGCCTGCTCCACGGCGTACTCGTCGAGCTCCGAGAGGAGCCCGTCCACGCCGACGCGGTCCACGGTGTTGTCCGACTCGAACTGCCGATCGGCAGTGGCGTCGGGGACGTACTTCACACAGACGACAATGTTCATGGTGGTGTGGCCGGACCGGCCCCTCCTGTGGTCTCGATGTGCTGGTGAGGCTACCGCCGAGTCACAGGCGCCGAAACTCGCACGAGGGTCGGATTGGTCACAGCGCCGCTGTCACGGTCGGGACGCCCACCCTCAGGGGCGGATGATCCGCTCGAGGATCCGCCCGACGACCAGGTAGGCGACGGCTCCCAGGCCCCAGTTGACCAGGGCGTTCTTGGTCGCGGCGTTCTCCCCGGAGAAGTCGAAGATCCCGTTGCTGCGCGAGAAGACGTCGAGGTCGACGAGGTCGGCCATGTCGAGCACGAACCTGACCAGGGCGTTGTCGGGGTTGGCGTCGAGGGCGACGAGGAGCGCGCCGACGGCCAGGAACAGGGCGCACACCACGGCGACGGTCCAGACGACCTGGGCCACTCGGAGGCGCACGGCGTTGCCGCCGGCGGTGGACTTGCGCTCAGACACGTGTCGAACTCCTTGCTACCGGTGAGTCACATCTCCCGATGGAGGATCGCACAGCCGGCGACGCCCCAAACCTCCCCGCCCCGGAGATGCACGACCGGCCCCGGCGCTGGGCGCCGGAGCCGGTCGTGGGTGGGTCGGGTGCTGCTACTTCTTCTTGACCTTGACGGCCTTGCTCGTCTGGACGACCTTCGAGTAGCCGGTCTCGTTGTAGGTCACCTTGACCTTGACCTTCTTGCCCGCGAGGCCGTTCTTCAGCTTGATCTTCTTGCCGTCGGCCTTCTTGATGGCCTTGCCGTTGGCGAGCCACTGGTAGCTGATCTTGGCGCCCTTGGCGGTCGCCGGCACGGCCGTGAGCGTCTTGCCGACCTTGGCCTTGCCCTTGATCGTGGCCTTGCCCTTCACCGTGAGGGTGCCGGGAGCGACCTTGCCGGCCGCAGCGGTGGCCTCGGCGTCGGTGTAGCCCGGCTTGCTGGCGACCAGCCGGACCGACAGCTTCTTGTTCGCGTCGGCCGCCACCGCGGTGTAGGAAGCATCGGTCGCTCCGTTGATGACGTTGCCGGCGCGCAGCCACTGGTAGGCCACGGTCGCGTCGTCCGGGTCGACGGTCGCGGAGGCCGTCAGCAACTTGCCGACCTTCGCGGTGCCGGTCACCGTGGCGTCGGTGATGGTGGTGACCAGCGCCTCCTCGACCGTGGTCGAGGCGACCGTCTGGTCCTGGTCGGCGTCGGCCGTGCACGGGATCGTGGTCTGCATCGACGTCCCGAACACGGTCGCCTGGAAGTCACCGACGATGTCGCCCAGGTCGATGTCGGCAGGGCCCGCAGCGGCCGGGGCGGTCAGCTCGACCTCACCCTCTCCGACGATCACCACGTGGTTCGGAGCGCTCGGAGTCAGGGACACCGGCTCAATCGGCACCGAGACGGCCGAGGCCGCATCGCCGACCAGCATGTCGAGGTCCAGCTCGCCCGCAAGAGCGCTGACGGGGCCGAGGTAGGTCGTCCCCATGTCGGCCTCGACCGCGACGTCCGCAGCGAACGGCTGACCCGCGGTCGCCGTCTCCGGCGCCGTGACGTCGACCTTCACGGTGGTCGGGACGTCAACGGGGCTCGGACCGTCGATGACGCAGGTGTAGGCCAGGCTCGGCTCGGGCTCCTCGACCTCGATCGCACCGACGCTCTGGTCCTGCTCGGCGTCGGCGACGCACGGCACGTCGAAGTCCTGCGTCACCCCGCCCGGAGGACCGAAGGGCACGTGCGCCCGGCCGTCCAGGGCGACCGCACCGACCTCGATGCCGGCCGATCCCGGCTCCGCCGGCGCGGTCAGCGTGACCTCGCCCGAGCCGCTGAAGACCAGGCCCTCGACGGCGGGCGTCCAGGTCACCGTCGGGACCGAGACCGACGACGCCACACCGCCCACCGTGAACTCGAAGTCGATCTCGCCCGAGACCGAGTCGACCGGGCCCATCGACGCGTCGCCCATGTCCAGCGTGTACGTCACGTCCGCAACGAAGTCCTCACCTGGAAGGACCGACTCCGGCACCGTCGTCTCGATCTGCAGGGTCGAGTCCAGCGTCTCCGCGAAGGACCCCGAGGTCTGGCAGGTGTAGCCCAGATCCACCGGGGCGGCCGTGGCCGCACTCAGTCCCGCGATCCCGGGAAGAACGGTGAGCGCTCCGGCTACCAGGGCGCTCGAGGCGAACGCGGCTGTGCGCCTGCGACCTCGTGATTCGTCGAACATCTGACTCCCTCCGAGCCGCCGCCGCGGCCTCATCGTGGACCCCAGAACTCCGAGCCGGGGACAGCCGTGGTGGCCGTGGAGTCACCCTAAGGGAGGAATCGGCGAGAATATATACTTTCGCATATATTATCTGAGTGCCGCGCGACCGCGACTACCGCCCGACGAACCGCGCCTTCCCGGGGCCGCTCTCGACGAACGACTGCATCCCGATGCCGCGGTCCTCGGTGGCGAACAGCGCGGCGAACTGGTGCCGCTCGATCTCAAGGCCGGTCTCAAGGTCCACCTCGAGTCCACGGTCGATGCTCTCCTTGGCCGCGCGCACGGCGTACGACGCGGCGCCCGCGAACTGGCTCGCCCACGCGACGGCCTCGGCGTAGACCTGGTCGGCCGGCACCAGCCGGTCCACGAGGCCGATCGCGAGCGCCTCGTCGGCCTTCACGAAGCGGCCGGTGAAGATCAGGTCCTTCGCCTTGCTCGGGCCGACCAGCCGGGTCAGCCGCTGGGTGCCGCCGGCGCCCGGGATGATCCCGAGCAGGATCTCGGGCTGCCCCAGGGTCGCGTCGTCGGCGGCGATCCGGATGTCCGCACACAGGGCGAGCTCGCAGCCACCGCCCAGCGCGTAGCCGGTGACGGCGGCGACGACCGGCTTCGGGATCCGCGCGACCGCCCCGAAGGAGGACTGGAGCCCACCCGAGCGCTTGACCATGTCCGTGTAGGACATGTCCGCCATCTCCTTGATGTCCGCACCGGCCGCGAAGACGCGCTCGCCGCCGTAGATCACGACCGCCTTCACGTCCTCGCGCTCGGTGGCCTCGCTCGCAGCGGCCCGGATCTCCTCCTGGACCTGCACGTTGAGCGCGTTCATCTTCGGTCGATCCAGCCGGATGGTGCCGACACCGTCGGCCACCTCCAGTCGCACGAACTCGCCCATCTCGTCTCCTGCCTCTCGCTGTGGTCCTCGATAGAGGGGGTCTCGGGCATTGTGTCGTGATCGGCAACAATGGCGCGGGTGACCCCTGGACTCTGGCGAACCCGTGGCGATCGGGCTCCCGTGTGGCCGGGCCGGAGCTGGCCACTCGGATCCACCTGGTCCGAGGAGTCGACGAACTTCGCGGTGCATGCGCCCCGGGCTACGGCGGCCTGGGTCTGCCTGTTCGACGACGAGGGCGGCGAGCACCGCCACCGGCTGACCGAGCAGACCCTCGGCATCTGGCACGGCGCGATCCCCGACATCCCACCGGGAACTCCGTACGGCTACCGGGTGGCAGGTCCCTGGGACCCCACCGAGGGACTCCGGTTCAACCCGAACAAGCTGCTCCTCGACCCCTACGCACGCGCCGTCGCCGGCGACCTGGCCGCCCACCCCGCGATCTACGGCTTCGCGCCGGACGATCCGGAGCTGATGAGCGACCTCGACTCCGCGCCGTACGTCCCCCGCAGCGTCGTCGTCGACGACCACTTCGACTGGGGCGACGATGCTCCCCTGCGTCGCCGCTGGCGCGACAGCGTCATCTACGAGATGCACGTCAAGGGGATGACCGCACTGCACGACCGGGTGCCCGAGGAGCTCCGCGGGACCTACGCCGGCCTCGCGACCCCCGCGGTCACGGACTACCTCCGCGATCTCGGCATCACCGCGGTCGAGCTGCTCCCGATCCACCAGTTCGTCTCCGAGCCTGCGTTGGTCGAGCGCGGCCTGACCAACTACTGGGGCTACAACTCGATCGGCTACTTCGCACCTCACCACGCCTACGCCGCGAGCGGCGAGCACGGCCAGCAGGTGGTGGAGTTCAAGCAGATGGTCAAGGCGTTCCACGAGGCCGGGCTCGAAGTGATCCTCGACGTGGTCTACAACCACACCGCCGAGGCCGGCGCCCACGGGCCGACCCTGTCCTTCCGCGGTCTCGATGACCGCGACTTCTACTGCCGCGTGGGCGCCGGGGGGCTGGGCGAGCCGTTCCAGGACACCTACTGGGACGTCACCGGCTGCGGCAACACCGTCGACGCCTCGGACCCCTTCGCGCTCCGACTGATCCTCGACTCGCTGCGCTACTGGGTCACCGAGATGCACGTCGACGGCTTCCGCTTCGACCTGATGTCCGCCCTCACCCGGGTCGAGCACCGGGTCGACATGGACAACCACCTGCTGATGGCGATCGGCCAGGACCCCGTCCTGCGCCACGTCAAGCTGATCGCGGAGCCGTGGGACGCCTCGATGGACGGCTACCGGGTCGGCGAGTTCCCGCCGCCCTGGGTGGAGTGGAACGACCAGTACCGCGACGAGATCCGGGACTTCTGGCGCAACCACACCACCGGCATCCGCACCGTCGCGACCCGACTCGCCGGCTCGTCGGACCTCTACCTGGACGACGGTCGCTCGCCGTACGCCTCGATCAACTTCGTCACCGCGCACGACGGTTTCACGCTGCGCGACCTGGTGACCTATGAGCACAAGCGCAACGAGGCGAACGGCGAGGACAACCGCGACGGGACCGACAACAACCGCTCCTGGAACCATGGCGCGGAGGGCGAGACCGACGATCCCGGCCTGCTTGCGGTCCGGCGCCGACAGGCGGCGAACATGATGGCGACCCTGTGCCTGTCCAACGGGGTCCCGATGATCACCGCCGGTGACGAACGGGGGCGCACCCAGGGCGGCAACAACAACGCCTACGCCCAGGACAACGAGACCTCCTGGATCGACTGGCGACCCGACGACGCCTGGCTCGATGTCTACGAGATCGCCCAGGCCGCGCTCCGCCTGCGGCGCGAGCATCCGGCGCTGCGGCAGCGACACTGGTTCGAAGGTCGCCCGACGATCCGGGGCGGCCCGAAGGACCTCGCCTGGCTGCACCCCTCCGGCAGGGAGATGAACGGCGACGACTGGCACGACCCGGAGCTGCGGGCGGTCGGCATGTTCGTCTCCGGCGCTCCCCTGCGAGCCCCCGGTCCACGCGGTGAGCAGCAGGTCGACCGGTCGTTCATGCTGTGGTTCAACTCGGGTTGGCTGCCGCAGCGGATCACGTTCCCGGAGAACGACTGGGTCCAGCACGGGGAGGTCGTCCTCTCCACCGACGACAAGCTGAGGCCCGGCACCCGGATCAGGGCCGGGGACCAGCTGTCCGTCGGCCGACGCACCGTCGTCGTCTTCCGCGCGCTCTGAGATGTCGGTGCCCGCCGAGGTCGACGTCTGCATCGTCGGTGGCGGTCAGAGCGGCCTCGCGGTGGGCTACCACCTGAGGCGGCTGGCCCGCGACGCCCGGGCCGACCAGCACGCCGTCTCGTTCGTCATCCTGGACGACCGCGCGCGGCCGGGCGGCGCCTGGCAGGACGTCTGGGACAGCCTGCACCTCTTCTCCCCCGCCACCTACAGCTCGCTTCCGGGCTGGCCGATGCCGTCGTGGCGTGGCGCCGGCGACCCGGACGCCGCGCACGTGGTCGACTACCTGACGGCCTACCAGGACCGCTACGACCTCCCGGTCGAGCGTCGCGTCGCGGTCACGTCCGTCCACGAGGCCGACGACCGACACCTGCTCGTCAGCGGCGAGGACGGACGCAGCTGGCTGGCCCGGACGGTCGTCAACGCGACCGGCACCTGGCGCCGGCCCTTCTGGCCGCGCCTGCCGGGCATGACGACGTACGGCGGGCGACAGCTGCACACCGCCGGCTATCGCAGCGCCTCCGACTTCTCTGGGGACCGCGTGCTCGTCGTGGGCGGGGGCAACTCGGGCGCCCAGATCGCCGCCGACCTCCTCCCGGCCGCCCGGTCGATGACCTGGGTGACCAAGGAGCCGCCCCGCATGCTCCCCGACGACGTCGACGGCCGGATCCTCTTCGAGACCGCCACCCGCGCCGTGCGGGACCGGGCTGCGGGCATCGCCAACGACGGGGTCGGTGGTCTCGGTGACATCGTCGCCGTGCCGTCGGTGCGCCACGCGCGCGACCACCTCGGCCTCCGTGCGGAGCCGATGTTCGAGCGGCTCATCGCCGACGGCGCCCGGTGGGCGGACGGGAGCACGCGCAGCTACGACGCGGTCATCTGGTGCACCGGGTTCCGACCGGCGCTACGCCACCTCGCGCCGCTGCGGCTCCCCAGCCGTCACGGGCGTCCCCGGACCGCACCGCCCGCCGAGGAGTCCTCCCGGACCGGGCAGCGATCACCGGTCGCGGCAGCCGGTGACCGCCGGCTCCTCTTCGTCGGCTACGGAGACTGGTGCGGGCCGGCCTCCGCGACGCTGATCGGCGTCAATCGAGCAGCCCGGGACGCCGCGGCCACGGCCGTCGCCGTCGCCAGCGGGTCCGACGCCTGATCCGGGTCAGGGCAGGGCGACGACGCCGAGCTCGGCCGGCGACGCGAGCAGGTCGTTCTTCGGGATCACCCGAACGGTGTAGCCGAACGCCCCGGACCGATCCAGGGTGAGGTCGCCGTCGAAGCGGTGCCGGCCACCCTCATAGGACTCCGCCACGTGCAACGACTCCACGGCCGCGTCGACGAGCTCGTCCTCACCGGTGCTCCGGCCGTGCAGCAGCTGCACGTCGACGTCCTCGGGTGTGAGGGCCCCCAGGGCCACGAAGGCCCGGACCACCATGGTGTCGCCGACCTCGGGAGCGTCGCCGACGCCGCTGCTCTCGACGTGCTCGACCCGGACCCCGTCCCAGCCGCTGCGGACCTTCTTCTTCCACGCCGCGAGCTCGGCGGCACCGGCGAAGTCGGAGTTCAGGCGCCGCGCGGTGACCGCGGCCGGCATGTACAGCTGCCGGACGTAGTCGCGGACCATCCGGGTGGCGAGCACCTTGGGCCCGAGCGACTTCAGCGTGTGCCGGGTCATCTCGAGCCAGCGGGTCGGGACGCCGTCGTCGTCGACGTCGTAGAAGCGCGGGGCGACCTCGTGCTCTATCAGGTCGTACAGCGCGGCCGCCTCCAGGTCGTCGCGATGGTCGATGTCCTCGACCCCGTCGGCCGTGGGGATGGCCCAGCCGTTGTCACCGTCGTACCACTCGTCCCACCAGCCGTCGAGGACCGACAGGTTCAGCCCGCCGTTGAGGGCCGCCTTCATGCCCGAGGTGCCGCAGGCCTCGTAGGGCCGCAGCGGGTTGTTGAGCCACACGTCGCAGCCGGGGTAGAGCGGCTGCGCCATCGCGATGTCGTAGTTCGGCAGGAACACGATGCGGTGCCGGATCTCGGGGTCGTCGGAGAGCCGGACGATGTCCTGGATCAGCTTCTTGCCGCCGTCGTCGGCCGGGTGCGCCTTGCCGGCGATCACCAGCTGGACCGGCCGCTCGGGGTGCAGGAGCAGGCTCTTGAGCCGCTCGGGGTCGCGCATCATCAGGGTCAGTCGCTTGTAGGAGGCCGCCCGCCGGGCGAAGCCGATCGTCAGCACCTCGGGATCCAGGGCGCCGTCGATCCAGCCGAGCTCGGCGCGGGCCGCGCCGCGCTTCAGCCAGGAGCGCGTTAGCCGCTTGCGCGCATCGATCACCAGCTTCTCGCGCATCTGCCGCTTGGTCGCCCACACGTCGACGCCCGAGACCTTGTCGACCACGTCCCAGAACGCATCGACGTCGTCGGAGTCCTTGTCCACTCCGTGCCCGGCGGCGAGATCGAACATCTCCCGCGCCACCCAGGTCGGCGCGTGCACGCCGTTGGTGATCGACCCGATCGGCACCTCGGCCTCGTCGAAGGCCGGCCACAGGCCGCTGAACATCCCGCGGCTGACGTGCCCGTGCAACTGGGACACACCGTTGGCCCGCTGCGCGAGCCGGAACCCCATGAC
>JBAWHI010000596.1:0-2327 GCA_049593675.1 Nocardioides sp. | reverse complement strand
TTCGTGGGGGCGCCGCGGCACTTCGTCTACTGGCGGGAGCCGGCGCTGCGCGAGGTGCTCGAGGCGTCGGGCTGGGAGGTCGACGACGTGCACCACACCGTCAGCTCCCGGACCGGCGACCCCTGGCTGGACACGCGGGCGAGGCGCCGATGAGGCACACGGAGTTCTGGAGTCGGATGGACGACGCACTCGGCGCGTCCTACGCCCGCTCGTGGGCCGACATGTTCGTGATCGGCGAGCTCGGCGGCCGTACGACGTCCGAGGCGCTGGCGGCGGGCGTGCCACCGAAGGAGGTGTGGGCGGCGGTATGGCGAGTCCTCGAGCTACCCCCGACCAAGCGCTGACGGCCGGCCACCTGGCCGCGGTCCAGCGCCGCACCATCCGGACCCTGGTCGTCGCGCAGGCGGTCGGAGCGATCGGCATCACGATCGGCATCGCCACCGCGTCGCTGCTGGCCCGCGACATCTCGGGCTCGGACAGCCAGGCCGGGTTGGCGCAGACCTTCCAGGTGCTCGGCGCCGCGATCGCCGCCTACCTCCTGGCCCGGGTGATGTCGCGCCGCGGGCGACGCATCGGCCTCACCACCGGCTACCTGGTCGGGGCCGCCGGCGCCGTGCTCGCCGTGCTCGCCGGCATCGTCGAGTCGATGCCGCTGCTGCTCCTCGGGGCCGCGGCCCTCGGCGCGACGACGGCCGCCAACAACGGGGCCCGCTACGCCGCCACCGACCTCGCCGAGGACGCGCGCAAGGGCCGCGCGCTGTCCACCGTGGTCTGGGCGACCACCATCGGCGCGGTTGCCGGACCGAACCTGACCGGGCCCTCGGCCTCCTTCGCCGACCTGCTCGGCATCCCCGAGCTGACCGGCCCGTTCGCCATCGGCAGCCTCGGCATGCTCGGCGCGGCCCTCGTGATCTCCGTGCTGCTGCGGCCCGACCCGCTGCTGCTCGCGCGCGAGGCCGCCGGCGTACCTCCCACCGAGCCGAGCGGCACCGCGTGGAGCCGCGCCGTCGCGGCGGCGCGGGAGCAGCCGGTGCTGGCCTTCGCGGTCCTCGCGATGGCCTGTGCGCACGCGTCGATGGTGGCGGTGATGGTGATGACCCCGCTGCACATGGAGCACGGGCACGCCGAGCTCCGGGTCATCGGTCTGGTGATCAGCCTGCACGTGCTCGGCATGTTCGCCTTCTCCCCGCTGGTGGGCATCCTGGCCGACCGGACCAGCCGGTCCGCCGTCCTGGTGGAGGGCGCGGTCCTGCTGCTGGTCGCACTGGTGCTCTGCGCGGCGGCGCCCGAGGGCAGCAGCTGGGAGATCTTCACCGGACTCTTCCTGCTCGGCCTGGGCTGGTCGTTCGCCACCGTGGCGGCCTCGACGCTGATCGCCCAGTACGCGCCGCTCGACGCCCGCACCGACGTGCAGGGCGCCGCCGACCTGGTGATGGGGCTGACCGCGGCGGCCGCCGGCGGCCTCGCGGGGGTGGTGGTCGGCTTCTGGGGCTACCCCGAGCTCGCGATCTGCGCGATCGGGCTGGTCGCCCTGGTGGCGGTCGGTGGTCTCGGTGCGCGCGCGACCACCCGGCTGGCAGGGTGAGCACATGACCGTCGCTGACATCGCCGTGATCGGCGGCACCGGCTTCTACTCGTTCCTGGACAGCTACGACGAGCACGTCGTCGAGACGCCGTACGGCGCCGCCTCGGCGCCGATCGCCGTCGGTGCCGTCGCGGACCGGCGGGTGGCGTTCCTGCCCCGGCACGGCCCGCACCACGAGCACCCGCCGCACGCGATCCCCTACCGCGCCAACCTCTGGGCGCTGCGCTCGCTCGGGGTCCGCCAGGTGCTCGCCCCGTGCGCCGTCGGCGGCCTCAGCGAGACCGTCGCACCCGGCGACGTCGTCGTCCCGGACCAGCTCGTCGACCGCACGCACCGCCGGATCCCGTCGTACGTCGAGAGCGGCGCGGTGCACCTCCCGTTCGCCGACCCCTACTGTCCGGGCGTCTCCGCGGCGGTGCTGGGCGCCGACGCCGAGGTGAAGGCCGGGGGAGCGATGGTGGTCATCGAGGGGCCGCGCTTCTCGACCCGGGCCGAGTCGCAGCAGTACGCCGCGGCCGGCTGGTCGCTCATCAACATGACCGGTGCCCCGGAGGCGGCGCTCGCCCGGGAGATGCGGATGTGCTACGCCTCGATCGCCCTGGTGACCGACATGGATGCCGGAGCCGAGAGCGGCTCCGGCGTCGGTCAGGAGGAGGTGTTCGCGCTGTTCAGGGCCAACCTCGAGCGCCTCACCGGCCTGCTCACCGACACCGTCGCCGGGCTGCCCGACCCCGAGGGCTGC
>JBAWHI010000595.1:0-8666 GCA_049593675.1 Nocardioides sp. | reverse complement strand
TGGGCTGCAGCCATCCGCCAGGGCCCTGGACGGCGACCGTCACGGTCGACACCGACGTGTTGTCGGTGGCCGTGCCGGTGACGGCGATCGCGCCGGCGGGCACGGTGTCGCCCGATGCCGGCGTGGTGACGGTGACCGCGGGGTCCTCGGTGTCGGCGGGCGGCGGGTCGCCGTAGGGGTCCCAGATCGAGACCCGGTTGTTGGCGTAGTCAGCGACCGCGATCTTGTCGCGCACCGGGTCGAAGGCGACGCCGCGCGGCTTCGAGAGCTGACCCTCGCCCGCCCCGGTCGATCCGAAGGTGGTCTCCACCCCTCCGTCCGCATCGAGGACGACAACCCGGTTGTTGTTGGCGTCGGCGATCCAGAGCCGGCGGCTGTCGCCGGTCCCGGTGACCAGCAGCCCGCCCGGCTTGTTCAGGCTGGGGGTGGCAACGGTGCCGAGCAGCTGGCCGGACGTCGAGTAGCGCTCGACCCGGTTGTTCTGGGTGTTGGAGACCAGGATGTCGCCGTTCGTGTCGATGGCGATGCCCTCGGGCTTGCCGTTCGCCGTCGAGCCGGTGATCGCGATCGGTGACCCGATCGGAGCGCCGGTCGAGCTCAGGTGGACCACCCGGTTGTTGTTGGTGTCGGCGATCCAGTAGCTGCCGTCGCCGGCGACCGCGGTCTGGTGCGGGCGACTGAGGGCCATGCCGGTGGTCGGCTTGACCGCCTTGACGAACGTGCCGCCCGGGGTGAACGTGTCGATCCGGTTGTTCTCGCTATCGGTGACGACGACGTCGCCGTCGTCGGTGACCGTGATGCCCCGAGGGAAGATCAGCGACCCGTTCTGGCTGCCGTAGCCACCCCACTGCGTGACGAAGTCACCGTCGGCGTCGAACTTCTGGATCCGGTGGTTGAACCAGTCGGCGACGTAGAGCGAGCCGTCCGGGCCGTACGCCGTAGCGAACGGGCCGTTGAAGCCGCCCTCGGTGGGCTTGGTGCCGCCGACCGTCCGGTCGTACGTCGGGGTGCTGCCCGCCCCGTCGTAGACCGGGATCCGGAAGTTGAACGTGTCGCAGACGGCCACCTCGGTCGTGCCGGGCACCGCGGTGATGCAGTGGGGTGACCGGAACTGCTGCGGACCATCGCCGGCGGTGCCAGCGGGCATGGCGGCACCGATCGTCGTCCCGGTCATTGAGAGGTGCTGGATGCGGTAGTTGCGGGCGTCCGCGACCCACAGGCCCCCGGAGCCGTCGGCGCTGACGCTGCGCGGCGACCTGAACTGACCGGTGCCGGCACCACTGCTGCCGAAGCTGCGCACGCACTCGCCCGTGGCTGCGTCGAGGATCACGATCCGGTGGTTGTCGGTGTCGGCCACGGCGATCTGGCCATTGTCGGCAAGCCCGACGTCGCGCGGTCGAAGGAACGGCTTGCCGCAGGCCGCGGTCTGGTCCCAGGCGACCGTGCCGTTGCGGTTGAACGCCTTGACACCTGCAGGATTGGCCACGGTGCCGTAGGTGTTGGCGACGTAGACCCTGCTCGCGTCGTTGGCGAGCCCATAGGGCTGGCCGAGTTCGGTGAGTGCCGAGCCGAGCTGCTGGCCACTCGTTCGCGAGATGCGCACGATGGAGCCGCCGCCCGTGTTGGTCACCCACAGGGCGGTCGGGTCGGCGACGTCGAGCTCGAGGTCGCGCGGATCCTTGAGCAGGTCCGACGCAGTCAGCGGCGTGACGGCACCGTTCGCAGGGTCGACGGTGGAGACGCGGGCGCCGCCGGAGTCGGCGACGTACCAGGTGCCGTCAACGATCTCGACGCCTGCGGGATAGATCGGGGCGACGCCGCCGTCGTCCGAGATCTGGCCGACGGGCTCCGGGGTCAGTGCGGTGGGCGGCGGGTCGACCGGGCCGGGCATCGAGAAGATCTGGACCCGGTTGTTGTAGGTGTCGGCGACGTACATCTTGTCGTTGCCGAAGGCCAGGTCGTGCGGGTTGAAGAACTGGGTGTCCCCGGTGCCCAGCGAGCCGAAGCCGTCGCCGAGGTCGGTGGACAGGTCGGCGGAGAGGTGCACGAGCCGGCTGTGCTGGGTGTCGGCGACCCAGACCGTGCCGTCCGGGGCCACCTCGATGCCCTCGGGTCCCAAGAGGCCGGTGTCGTACTGCGCCAACGGGGTGCCGTCGAGCGCGAGCCGCTGGACGCGGTTGTTGCCGGTGTCGGCGACGTAGACCGACGTGGCCGTCACGGCGATCCCCATGGGCTCCTTGAGCTGACCGGACCCGGTGCCCTCGCTGCCGACGACCCGGAAGCTGCCGGCGTCGGCAGGGTCGAGGACCTGGATCCGGTGGTTCCTGGTGTCCGCGATCCAGACGTGACCGTTCTCGGCGACGTCGGCATTGGACGGGTAGTTGAGCTCGCCGGCGTCCGCCTGCCCCGCGGTGACCAGGCCGTAGCGCGGCACGCTCGCGGTGCTCAGGTCTGCGGGGAACCGGTCGAGCTGGGCGTTGCGGGTGTCGACGGCCCAGACCTCGCCGTTGGGCGCGACCGTCAGTCCCTCCGGCCACGAGAACGTCGCCTTGGTCTGCTCCCCGGCGCGAGCGCCGACGTGGTTGATGAAGCTGCCATCGGGCCGGAAGCGCTGGATCCGGTGGTTGAGCCGGTCCATCACGTAGACCTGGCCGTTCGGAGCGACGTCCACGGCGTAGGCCTCGGAGAAGCCCGGCACCGGCGCCGACGCTCCCTCGATGGCGTGCGAGACGTCGCCGTCGGGCTCGAAGACCCAGAAGCCACCGCCCCAGAAGTCCGCGCCGTAGATGTCGCCGGACTCGTCGATGGAGACCCGGCGCATGTGGTTGAACGAGCCACGCTCCTGGCCCGTCGAGGGATCCGGGCACGGCTGCGGGTGGACCGAGCAGCGACCGCCCCAGTTGGCGAGCCACTGCGGCTGCGCACCGCTGATGTCCCAGAGCGCGACCCGGCCGTTGCCGGTGTCGGAGACGTAGACCGTCTCGCCGTCGGCCGAGAAGACCACGTTGTAGGGGAAGTTCAGCTGTCCGTCACCATGTCCCGCGGCGACGCCGTCGCCCAGGACCCAGACGGGGGTGGTGTTGCTGATGTTGCCCGTCGTCGCGTTGACGTCGTAGACCTTGATCTGGTGCTCCTTGTAGGCGGTCACCCAGAGCCGGCCGTCGGGGCCCCGGGAGACGTCGCGCATCGCGTGCGCGACGAGGGCATCGCCGGTCGGCGAGGTCCAGAGCCGGGTGCCGTCCGCGTCGTAGGCCTTGATCAGGGACTGGCCGGTGGAGGCGACCAGGAGGTAGTCGTACTCGTCGTCCCAGGTGACGCCGATGGGGGTGTTGATGGTGGCGGCGCCGATGGCGAGGCCGCCGGTCTTCCACTGAAACTCCCCGGTGGAGCTGAACTTCTGGATCCGGTTGTTCTCGGCGTCGGCGACATAGATGTTGCCGTCGCCGTCGATGGCCACGTCACGCGGGCTGGCGAGCTGGCCGTCCCCGGAGCCGTACTCACCGAAGCCGCCCAGCGGCGTGCCGGAGAACGAGTAGAAGAGGATCCGGTCGCGGCCGGTGTCTGCTACGACCAGCCGGTCGTTGACGCGGTCGACCTCCGCCCCGGAGGGGTACATCGCGGCCTGCGACGGGCCGGCCAGGGTGCCGAGGAAGTCGGGCGGAGCGGCTGCAGCCGGGGCCGCGCTGCCGGCCACGGCGGCGAACGCCCCGGAGACGACGAGTGCTGTGGTGAGGAGCAAAGCGCCGAACCGGCGTCCGGTCCGGTGACGAACGTCGCGCATCTGCCTGCCTCCTCGCTCCACCATCACCTGTCGCCCAGCAACGGCTGCGGCATGGAGCACCCGGTCAAGGTCGCACCGGCTGGTCACGACCTGACGCCATGCTCATCAGGACGCTGGGCGACGGGGCCGGGACCGACGGGAGTTCGCCAATATTGGGGACCCCCCTTCGTCACCCGCCCCGCTCCCCACTTTTGGTGACTGATCCCCCATTTGTCGGCTGCGGAGCAGCGGCAGGGCGAAGGGTGGCGATCATGACCACGACAGCCGAGCCGCCGCGGGCAGGGGACCTCCCCGGCGAACTCTCTCGGATGGGCTGGGCGGAAGACCCCGACCCGAAGGTCCGACGTGGCGCCGCCATCCGCCGAGCGGTGACCGCGGTGCTCATCTTCCTGGTGCTGATAGGGGTGGCGCTGGCGGGGCTGGGACTGATCGTGCAGTCGCGCCTGTCCGGCCAGCTCGAACGCGTCGACGGTGTCTTCACCGGGCTCGAAGACCGCCCCGCCCGCGCGGCCGGCCCCGCCGGTGAGGCGATGAACATCCTGGTGATGGGGACCGACCGCCGCTCCGACGTACCCACCACCGGGTCGGGGGCGGCCGCTGCCGAGTGGGTGCCGGGCGCGCAGCGCACCGACACGATCATAATCCTGCACATCGATGCGGATCGGCAGGGTGCATCGCTCGTCTCGATCCCCCGTGACACCTGGGCCTACGTCCCGGGCTACGGCATGAACAAGATCAACGCGGCGTTCTCCTTCGCGGGTCCGACCCTGGCGGTCGAGACGATCGAGCGGATGACCGGCGTGCCGATCGACCACCTCGCCGTCGTCGACTGGGCAGGCCTGGAGAACATCACCGACGCGATCGGCGGCGTGACGATGACCGTGCCGCGCACGATCGAGGACCCGGCCAACAACGTCGTGTGGACCAAGGGTCGCCAGACGCTCAACGGCGCCCAGGCCCTGCTCTACGTCCGCCAGCGCTACGGCCTCCCCAACGGGGACCTCGACCGGATCCACCGCCAGCAGGCCTACCTGCTGGCCCTGATGCGGTCGGGGCTGCGCACGCTCGGGAGCCACTCGCCGCTCGGGATCTACGACCTCCTCGACGCGGTCACCGAGAACATGACCGTCGACAGCGGCTGGTCGGTCTCCGACCTCCGGTCTCTACTGCTCGACCTGCGCGACCTGAAGGCGGCCGACGTGCAGATGCTGACGGTCCCGGTGGACGGCTTCGGCTACGAGGGCGCCCAGAGCGTGGTCTACCTCGACTGGGCCGCGAACTCGAAGCTGTGGAACGCGGTCTACCGCGACGACCTGGACGGGTGGAGCGACACCCATCCCACGGCGGCACTGCCGGACCAGGTGAGCTGACCGGTCTAGCGGGCCACCCCGACCAGGTGTGCGCACACCCACCCGGGCTGAGCCGAACGGGTCAGGGGTCTACCGCCCGATCGGGGCATTTCCTACCGGCGTCACGGGGGGCCGGTGAGGACGACGGAATCCGTAGGTAGCCCCACCGGCTCGTTGCCCTTACTCTCGTGACGAGCTCTCGGGATGAGTTAAGGGTCCTAGTATGAGTAGTTCCAGAGAAGAGAAGATCCGCCCGTCGAGCCCCGGCCCCCGGCTCGTCGCCGCGCCCAACACCACACCCGCCACCACCGGGCGCCACGTGCGCGTCGCACTGGTCGAACGGTTCGCCATGGTCGTCGACACCTTCGAGGTGGCGTTGCGGCGGACCTGCGAGCCGATCCCGGTGCTGGTCCACGCCGGGATGCTCCCGGCCGAGATCGGGTCCGAGATCCGTGCGGTCCGACCTGCTATCGCGATGCTGGGCCTCGACGGCGTCTGCGCCGACCGCGACCTGCCCCTCGAGGAGCTCGGCGCGGCCGGGATCGTCACGATCGTCCTGACCGAGGGCCGGCAGGAGGCTCGGCTCGGCCGGCTCCTCGATCGCGGAGCCGAGGCCGTCCTCGGCACCGACCTCACCCTGCGTCAGGTCGTCGCCGTCATCTCGCGGAGCATCGCCGGCGAACCCGTCATGGAGCCCACCGAGGTCGCCCGGCTCCGCTCGGCGCCGCGCGAGATCACCGACAGCGAGCCCGAGTCGGCGACCGCCCTCTCCCTCCTGACCGCGCGGGAGGCCGAGATCCTCCGCGCCCTGATGGCGGGTCAGTGCCCCCCTCAGATCGCGCGCCGCGGATGCGTCTCCGAAGCGACCGTGCGGACCCAGATCCGCTCGATCCTGAAGAAGCTCGACGTGTGCTCCCAGCTCGCCGCCGTCGCGATCGCCTATCGCGCCGGCTGGGCCCCGGAGGGTCCGAGCGACCCGTCCTGGCGGAGGGACGCGAGCTGAGGCGGCTCTCGCAGCTCTGACCGCTGCTCCCACTCAACCCTCGACCAGACTGGTGGCATGAACGCCCCAGCACGAGGCGCCTCCGGTGCGACCACACCGTCCTGGGCGACCTACCGGCAGACCATCGGAGACCGTTCCCCCTCTTTGCGGCCATCGCGGCGGGCTAGGCCCCCGAGCGGGCGCTCTACCCGGGCAGCTACCTCGACCTCTCCCCCTCCACCGCAATCGCATCCGTCACCTATGTCGACACCGACCGCCGGGCCGCGCGCTCCTTCGCCGACCGCGACCTCGTCACTGCCGACCTCGAGGGCCGGACCCCTGCAGGTGCAGGAACCGAGGTGCACTTCCTCCACGCCGACTTCACCGACGACCTCCCCCTTCCCCACGCCCACTTCGACCTGCTCATCGCCCTCTACACCGGCCCGGCCTGGGACCACTGCCGGCGATACCTGCAGCCGGGCGGCGTCTTCCTGGCCAACGCCAGTCACGGCGATGCGAGCCTCGCCGCACTCGACCCGCGCGCGGAGCTGGTCGCCGCCGTGCTCCAGGACGGCCACGACCTCCACCTCGACCGTGACGACCTGTCCACCTATCTCACGCCAAGATCACCCGCCGCTGCTGACCGGGACGCGATCCGACGTACGGGCCGAGGGATCGCCAAAACCCCGGCCGGCCTTCGCCTACGTGTTCCGACTGACCTGACGGGCGCCGCACTGCCCGTCCCGTCACTACTACGAGGGGCCATCGCCGGCCGCCCCCGTCCGCGGCAGTAGGCTCGCCGTCAGGTTCTGGCTCCACGAGAATTCCCTCGAGCATGCTGGGACCCCCGGGCCCCTAGCTCAATTGGCAGAGCAGTGGACTTTTAATCCATGGGTTGTGGGTTCGAGTCCCACGGGGCCTACCGAGGTCGACCGGTCTACTCCACCGGGGATTTCTCCCGGAACCAGGTGCGGACGCGAGCCGATTGCCCCTAGCCTCGGCGCTGTTGAACCGTCGGTGACCCGAGACGCCGGCGGTTCACTCAATTTCCGGGTGCACCGCGATCGACCGGCACCGGCCGGGTGTGGACCAGACCAGGCCGAGCCGACGTAACGTCGCCAGCCGCACCGCGTTCACCAGGTATGACGAGGACGAGTCCGGGGCGCGCGGTCATCGAGGACCTCGTCCGGGCTGCCCTCCCCGAGCTCGTCGAGGCCACCCGCACGGAGCTCGGACCGGAGGGTGAGCTCTCCGGTCACGGCGACGGGTCGACCGAGGTCGAGATCCAGTAGCGGCGCTTGCCGTTGCGGGTGTCCTCGAGGAGACCACCGGCGCCGAGGATGACCTGCTGAGAGCCGAGATTGTCCTCGTCGGCGGTGACCAGCACCCGGTCCAGGCCCAGGGCTGCCGCCTCCGCCAGGGCCAGCAGCAGCCCCCGGCTAGCGTGCCCCTCTCGGCGGCGGGACGGCCGCACGGCGTACCCGATGTGACCCCCCTCCTCCAGCAGCCACGGGGTCAACGAGTGCCGCAGCGCCAGGAAGCCCACGAACACCTCCCTCGGACCGGCGCCGTCGGTGATCCAGAAGTAGCTGCAGTGCACCCGCCCCACGGGGACCTCGACGGTGGGGTCGGCCTGCGTCCGCAGGTGATCGACGACCGCGCGAGCGCCGGCCCCGGTGACGTCGAGGTGCTCGAGGTCCCAGAAGCCCGAGCCGTGCGGCACCGGCTCCCCCACTGCGGCGAACTCGGCCATCGCCTCGGCCCAGGAGGACCGCACGCGGAGGTCGGGCCGGATCAAGGCGGTCATGCCCCATTCGACCAAATGGAACGTGTTCTAGCATCAACATCGTGGCCGACGACGTGCGCGAGGACATCACCGAAGCAGAGCTCCAGCGTCATCACGCGCTCTTCGAGCCGTTCACGCAGGCCGTCCGCGAGCTCGTCGACGCCACGATCCGCACCGAGGTGGACCCCGCCGAGGTCCAGGCGGTCCGCGCGGAGGTCGAGGCGCTGACCGCACGGCTGCGGAGCCGCCAGATCGACGGACCGCACAGCACCCGGTTCAGCCGGCCCTCACGCGGCCACTCGTGGGGCAACCCGGTGGTGGGGCTGCGCAACGCGGCCGCGCCGCCGGTGACCGTGGAGCGCGACCCGTCCGGCCGGGCCTGGTCGAGCTTCCACCTCGGGGCGGCGTTCGAAGGGCCGCCGGGACTCGTGCACGGTGGCGTGTCGGCGCTGGTCCTCGACCAGATGCTCGGCGAGGCGGCGGCCGCGGGCGGCAAGCCCGGGATGACCGGGACCCTGACGCTGCGCTACCGCAGGGGCACGCCACTGGGCGACCTGCGCGCCGAGGCCTGGATCGATCGCTCCGAGGGCATCAAGACCTGGGTGCACGGTCACCTCCTGGACGACGAGGGCGTGACGGTCGAGGCCGAGGGGCTCTTCATCCTGCCCCGGTGGGCGCGCGACCGGCTCGCAGCAGAGGACCCCTCCACCTTCGAGTAGCGGGGCCGCGCCAGCGGACCCGCTGAAGGTGGTCGAGCGAGCCGCGCGG
>JBAWHI010000594.1:0-2223 GCA_049593675.1 Nocardioides sp. | reverse complement strand
TCCGCGAGCTCGGCGTCGGCAACGGCTACAACGCCGCCACCGAGGAGTACGGCGACCTGGTCGCCCAGGGCGTGCTCGACCCGGTCAAGGTGACCCGCTCCGCGCTGGTCAACGCCACCTCGATCGCGGGCATGCTGCTCACGACCGAGACCCTGATCGTGGACAAGCCCGAGGAGGAGGAGCCCGAGGCCGCAGCCGGCCACGGGCACGGCCACGGCCACTGATCCCACCTCCGGGACCATCACCGACGCCGAGTCGGCGCAGTCTTCCCCTGCATTGGGGGTCAGACTGCGCCGGCTCGGCGTTTCGGTCTCAGTCGGAGAGGGAGCCGACGTGCTGGGTGGCGCCCTTGCCGCCGTTGACCGGCGTGTGCCACATCAGCTGACGGTCGCCGCCGACGGGGCCGCCGAGGCCGTAGGACGAGAGCTCGTCGCTGATGCGCCAGAGCTTGTCGGTGGCCAGGTCGTAGGCGAAGGTCCCGCCCGACTGGTTGCGCCGGTAGACCGCGACGTTGACGACGTCGCTGCCGGCCGGCAGCCAGCCGCTGACGTCGCTCGCCTGCACGGTGGCGACCTGCTCCCCGTCGGTGGTGAGGATCTGCACCCGGTCGTCGCGGACTCCCTGGGCGTAGGTGCCGCAGTACTGGCTCATCACGACCCGCTCGTCGGTGGCGCCGAAGGACAGCAGGTTGCACTTCTCGCCCGACTCCGGGTCGAACGACGTCTCCTCGCCGCTCGCGAGGTCTCGCACGTGCACCTTCCCGGCGGCGCCGTTCGTGGCGTCGGTCCACACCATCGCGGAGTCGGTGAACGCGAGCTCGCCGAGCGTGAGGTCCTCGTCGCGGGCATCGCTCGGATCGGAGAGGGAGAGCGACCAGAGGCGGTAGGTGTCGCCCTCGGCGTTCGCGTCGTCGGCCTCCCCGTCGGGTCCGGTCGGCCAGCCGCCCTCGGGCGGCTGGCCCTGGGTGTTCGGGACGAGGGTGTAGAGCCGCCCGTCGGGGCCGACCGAGCCGCGCGGGAAGTCGACCTGGGGCAGACCCGGCCAGCGCATCTCGGTCCACTCCCGATCGTCGCGGTCGAAGACGTAGGCGAGCATCGCACCGTCACCGTTCCGGCTCAGGTCGGAAGCGAGGAGGACGAGCCGGTCGGCGGTCAGCGAGACCGGCCAGGTCTGGGTCTGGCCGATGCGCAGCCTCGGCAGCCAGTCCTTCTCACCGGTCGCGGGCTCCATCAGCGCGAAGCGGGGGTAGAGCTGCCCGGAGCGCGGTCCGTCGCGGAACAGGATCAGCCCGTCCTCGGTGACGCCGTCGAGGTACTGACCGTTGTCGCGGTTCAGGTTGTCGTTCGTGTACGACGCGAGCTCGGTGTAGTCCTCGCCCGCCACCGCCGGCACGGCATCCGACAGCGTCAGCGTGGGTGCGTCCGGCCGGGGCGGCGGCCCGGCGGGGTCGATGTCGTCGGTGGTGCTCGGGGCTCCTCCGGTGGTGAGCGCAATCACCGTCGCGACGGCGGCCACCGACAGGGCCGCCCCGCCGACCGCGCCGCCGATCCGGCGCCGGCGCACCCGCCGCCGGCCGGCACCCACCAGTGCGGTCAGGTCGAGGTCGTCGGGCGGGGGAGCGGCGACGTTCTGCCGCATCAGGTCCTGGAGCTCGTTCACCACGGCACGTTCCTCTCTCCGGCCACGACGAGCTCGTCGCGGGAGGCGTCCTCGAACATGGCGCGCAGCGAGGCGAGCGCACGCGAGGTCTGGCTCTTGACGGTGCCCTCGCTGCAGCGCAGCGCGGCGGCGGTCTCGCGGACGTCGAGCTCCTCGAAGTAGCGGAGCACGACGCAGGCCCGCTGTCGCTGCGGGAGGCTGGCCAGGGCCGCCATCAGCGCCGCCCGGTCCGCGACGGAGCGGGCGAGATCGTCGCCCGATCCCCGGTCGGGCGGGTCGGCTGTCGGTCGCTCGGTGCTCGACCGCTTGCGCGCCGAGTCGAGGAACGCGCTCACCACCGCCTTGCGGGCGTAGGAGAGCTCCCCGCCGCGGCGCACCAGCCGGGGCCAGGCGACGTAGACCCGCAGCAGCCCCTCCTGCACGTGGTCGGAGGCCCGGTCCCAGTCGCCGCACAGCAGGTACGCCGTGCTGCGCAGCCGGGACCGGCTCGCGGCCGCGAACTCGGTGAAGGCGGCGTCTGCCGCGGAATCTCGCCCCATGACACCTCCAACGAGGTCAGTCGCA
>JBAWHI010000593.1:0-2883 GCA_049593675.1 Nocardioides sp. | reverse complement strand
GGTGAGGGCGACGTAGGCCACGCCGTCGAGGCCGAGGCTGCGGACGGGCTCTGGGACCAGGGCTACGCCGAGGCCGGCGGCGACGAAGACGACCAGGGTCGCGGTCTCGCCGACCTCGATCACCGGGTCGGGTGAGAAGCCGACCTCGGCGCAAGCCCTGCGCACCTCCTCGTGCATCGAAGACCGATGGCCCGACGGGTGCATCACGAACGGTGTGCCGGCCAGCGCCGACAGGGGGATCCGGCGGCGCCCGGCCAGCGGGTGGCTGGTGGGCAGCACCGCCACCAGGCGCTCGCTTCGCAGGGTCCTGGTCGTCAGATCGCCGTGGTTGAGCGGATCTGGGCGCAGCAACGCGATGTCGAACGTGCGGTCCACCAGCCCGTCGACCAGCCGGGGGGAGAGCAGCTCGCCGCGCAGCACCAGGTCGACATCCGGCAGCTCGCGACGCACCTCGCGGGCGACGCGCGGCAGGACGTCGTACGTCGCGGTGCCGATGAACCCGACCGAGACCCGTCCCGCGTGGCCGGTGGCGAGGAGCTCCAGGTCGGCGCGGGCCCGGTCGACATCCGCGAGCACGATGTGGGCATGGTCGACCAGCCGCCGCCCCGCCTCGGTCGGCTCGACGCGGCGGGTGGTGCGGGTGAACAGCTCGACGCCGAGCTCGCGCTCGAGCTGCTTGACCTGCTGGGAGAGCGCGGGCTGGGCGACGTGCAGCCGGGTCGCGGCCCGGCCGAAGTGGCGCTCCTCGGCGAGCACGGCGACCGAGCGCAGGTGTCGCAGCTCCATGCAGGCAACTTATCAATCGAGTCACACTCAGTATTGGAGGTGATCGGCGAGGTGAGCCTACGGTGGCTCCATGAGCTCCGCCTTCGTGTACGCGTCCGCGCGCACCCCCTTCGGCCGCTTCGGCGGCGCCCTGGCCGACGTGCGCCCCGACGACCTCGCCGCGGTCGCGCTCACCGGTGTCCTCGCCCAGGCTCCCGGCCTCGACCCCGCTGCTGTCGACGACGTCGCGTGGGGCTGCGCCAACCAGGCCGGCGAGGACAACCGCAACGTCGGCCGGATGGCGGTGCTGCTCGCCGGGCTCCCGGTCACGGTGCCGGCCACCACGGTGAACCGGCTCTGCGGCTCCTCGCTCGACGCCGCCATCATCGGCTCTCGAGCGATCGAGTCCGGGGACGCCGACGTCGTCGTGGCCGGAGGCGTCGAGTCGATGACCCGGGCGCCGTGGGTGCTGCCGAAGCCGTCGCGCGCCTACCCCGCCGGCAACGTCACGGCGGTCTCGACCACCCTGGGCTGGCGGCTGGTCAACGATCGGATGCCGGCCGAGTGGACGGTGTCGCTGGGCGAGTCGAACGAGATGCTCGGGGCCAGGTTCGACATCTCCCGCGGACGCCAGGACGAGTTCGCCGCTCGCTCGCACAACCTCGCCGCCGCCGCATGGGACTCCGGCTTCTACGACGGCCTCGTCGTCCCGGTCGGCGACCTCGCCCGCGACGAGGGGATCCGCCCGGGCTCGACCGCGGAGAAGCTGGCCGGGCTGAAGCCGTCGTTCCGCGAGGACGGCACCATCACCCCGGGGAACGCATCCCCGCTCAACGACGGGGCTTCCGCCGTACTCCTGGGCTCGGAGAGCGCCCCCATCGGCCGAGACCCGATCGCCCGGATCGCCGGCCGCGGTGTCGCCGCGGTGGAGCCGCCGATGTTCGGTTATGCGCCCGTCGAGGCCGCGGACCGCGCCCTCGCCCGCGCCGGCATCGCCTGGTCGGACGTGGGTGCGGTGGAGCTCAACGAGGCCTTCGCCGTGCAGTCCCTCGCCTGCGTCGACGCGTGGTCCAGGAGCGGGTTGCGCGATCCCGAGATCGTCAACGCCAAGGGCGGCGCCATCGCGATCGGGCACCCGCTCGGTGCGTCCGGCGGCCGCATCGTGGGCACCCTCGCGGCCCGGCTGCAGGAGTCCGGCGAGCGGTACGGCGTCGCCGCGATCTGCATCGGCGTCGGCCAGGCGCTCGCCGTCGTGCTGGAGAACGTGTCGTGACGGCGTCGATCTGCGCGAGCCCCGCCGAGGCGGTCGCGGGCATCGCGGACGGCTCCACGGTGCTGATCGGGGGCTTCGGGCTGGCCGGCATGCCGGTCCAGCTGATCGACGCGCTCATCGACCAGGGCGCCTCCGACCTCACGGTCGTGTCCAACAACGCCGGCAACGGCGACACCGGGCTCGCGGCCCTGCTGGCCCAGGGACGGGTACGCCGGATGGTCTGCTCGTTCCCGCGGCAGCACGACTCGTGGGTCTTCGACGGGCTCTACCGCGCGGGGCGCATCGAGCTCGAGGTCGTGCCGCAGGGCAACCTCGCCGAGCGGATGCGCGCCGCCGGTGCCGGCATCGGCGCGTTCTACTCACCGACCGGCGTCGGGACCCTGCTCGCCGAGGGCAAGGAGACCCGCGAGATCGACGGACGCACCTACGTCCTCGAGCACCCGATCCGCGGCGACGTCGCCCTGATCGGCGCCCACCGCTCCGACCGGATGGGCAACCTCGTCTACCGCAAGACCGCCCGCAACTTCGGGCCGGTGATGGCGACGGCAGCGACCACCGTCATCGCCCAGGTCGGCGAGGTCGTCGCGACCGGCGACCTGGACCCCGAGACGGTCGTGACGCCGTCGATCTTCGTCGACCGCGTCGTGCAGGTGGGGAGCGTGGCGGCGTGAGCTCCGAGGCTGCACTGAGCAAGCAGGAGATGGCGGCGCGGGTCGCGCGCGACATCGCCCCCGGCTCCTACGTCAACCTCGGCATCGGCCAGCCGACGCTGGTCGCCGACCACCTCGAGCCGGACTCGGGCGTGGTGCTGCACACCGAGAACGGCATGCTCAACATGGGGCCGG
>JBAWHI010000592.1:0-6371 GCA_049593675.1 Nocardioides sp. | reverse complement strand
CTCGTCGGCTCGGGCGGCGTGCTGCGCAACGGCAGGACAGGCGCAACCGCGCGGATCCTGGCCGGCAGCACCGGCGAGGATCTCGACGGCGGCTGGCAGCTCCCGCGGCAGCCACGGGTCGTCGTGGACCGGGAGTACGTGCTCGCCGCTGTCGGCCTGCTCGCCGGCGACCACCCCGACGCGGCGTACCGCCTGGCGATGACGCTCGCGGCTTCCGGTGCTGGATAGCCTGTCGCCGTGAGCAACGACGCCGACCAGCCGGCATCCGGGAAGAGCCCCGAGGTCGAGCCCCAGGGACAGCGGCGACGGCTCCCGATCGTCCATCTCCGACAGCGCCAGTCGAGCGCGGAGGAGACCGAGGAGGGCATCGCGACCCGACTCGCGCACCAGTGGGCGGCGATGCGCGACGAGCGGCGCGCCCAGCCCGCGCCGATCACCGGCGGACGGTCGAACTTCAGCCGAGCCGAGGTGCCGTGGGGGGTCGACCTCGCGGCGGCCTGGGCCTGGCGCTTCCTGGTCATCGCCGCCGCTGGATGGGTGATCCTCTGGCTGGTCGCGTTCTTCGCGGTCGTCGCGGTCCCGATCGCGATCGCGATCCTCATCACCGCCCTGGCCGTCCCGATCGTGGACGGCCTGGACCGGGTCGGCCTGCCACGCGGGCTCGCCGCGCTCCTCGTCGTGATCGCCGGGCTCGGGTTCGTGGTGGCCCTGCTGACCTTCGCCGGGCAGCAGGTCGCCGACGGCGCGACCGACCTGGCAGACCAGGCGGTGAAGGGCCTCGACGAGATCGAGGAGTGGCTCAAGAACGGTCCGCTGAACGCGAGCGACTCCCAGATCAACGAGTACATCGCCCGGGCCCAGGACGGGCTGCAGGGCTACGCGCAGGGCGAGGACATCGTCGGGCAGGTCACCGAGTTCGGCACCGCCGTCGGCCACGTCCTGGCCGGGTTCTTCATCGTGCTCTTCGCGACGTACTTCTTCCTCGCCGACGGTGAGCGGATCTGGGCATGGTCGGTCCGGATCTCCCCGCGCGCCGCCCGATCGCACGTCGACGGCTCGGGCCGGGTCGCCTGGATCTCGCTCACGCAGTTCGTGCGCGCGACCGTCATCGTCGCCGCCGTCGACGCGATCGGCATCATGATCGGCGCTGCGGTCCTGCAGGTGCCGTTCGTGCTGGCGATCGGGGTGCTGGTCTTCCTCGGCGCATTCGTGCCGATGATCGGTGCGACGATCGCCGGGACGGTCGCGGTGCTGGTCGCGCTCGTCGACCAGGGACCGATCACCGCGTTGCTGATGCTGGCGGTCGTGATCGGCGTGCAGCAGATCGAGGGTCACGTCCTCCAGCCGTTCCTCATGGGGCGCTGGGTGTCGCTGCACCCACTGGGCGTGATCATCGCGATCGGCTGCGGCGTGATCGTGGCCGGGATCGCGGGGGCGCTGGTGGCGGTCCCGCTGGCCGCGGCGGTCAACGCCGTCGTGCAGCATCTCGCCTCCGACACCGATCCGGGCGATGATCCGGTCGAGGAGCTTGCCGAGGACTATGAGGAATCAGGGACATCGGTCGACGTCTCCGAGGAGGGCGCAGATGAGTGAGACCCCGGTGGTCGGGCTCGCCGACGTCCAGGCGGCCCGCGACCTGCTTCGAGGAGTCGCGATCGAGACCCCGATGGAGGAGTCCCGCTGGCTCTCGGCGCTGGCGGGCGGCCCGGTGTCGCTCAAGTGCGAGAACCTCCAGCGCACCGGGTCGTTCAAGGCGCGAGGCGCCTACGTCCGGATCTCCCGGCTCACGGCCGAGGAGCGGGCCAACGGGGTGGTCGCGGCCTCGGCCGGCAACCACGCCCAGGGCGTCGCGCTGGCCGCACAGATGCTCGGCATCAGGGCGACCATCTTCATGCCGGAGGGTGCGCCGATCCCGAAGGAGAAGGCCACCCGCGGGTACGGCGCGGAGGTGTCCTTCCACGGCCGCTACCTCGAGGATGCGCTGGCCGAGGCCACGGCGTTCGCCGAGCGCACCGGAGCAGTGCTGATCCACCCGTTCGACCACGCCGACATCGTCGCCGGGCAGGGCACGGCCGGGCTCGAGATCCTCGAGCAGGCGCCCGATGCGCGCACCGTCCTCGTGCCGACGGGCGGGGGAGGTCTGCTCGCCGGGATCGCGATCGCCGTCAAGGCGCAGCGTCCCGACATCCGGGTGATCGGCGTCCAGGCGGCCGAGGCGGCGGCGTACCCGGCCTCGCTCGCCCGGGGCGAGCCCGTCGCCCTGGAGTCGATGAGCACGATGGCCGACGGCATCGCCGTGGGACTCCCCGGCCAGATCACCTTCGCGGCCGTCCGTGACCATGTCGACGAGATCATCACCGTCTCCGAGGATGCGCTCTCACGAGCGGTGCTGGCGGTGCTGGAGCGCGCCAAGATGCTCGTCGAACCAGCCGGAGCCGCCGCGGTCGCGGCGCTGCTGGAGCACCCGGACACGTTCGACACCCCGGCGGTGGCCGTGCTCTCGGGCGGCAACATCGACCCGCTGCTGCTGGGGAAGGTGATCCGTCACGGCATGTCCGCGGCCGGTCGCTACCTCAACCTCAAGGTCTGCATCCCCGACCTCCCGGGCGGGCTCGCCCAGCTGCTCGGCGACGTCTCGGCCGGCGGGGCCAACGTGCTCGAGGTCGTGCACGAGCGGATCTCTCCGAGCCTGCACCTGCACGAGGTCGAGGTGCACCTGCAGCTCGAGACCCGCGGCGAGCCGCACACCGAGCAGGTGCTCGCCCGGCTGCGCGAGCGCGGCTACCGCGTCTACGAGTGACCTGTCAGAGATGCTCGCGCCAGGCGCGCTGACCTGTCAGAGATGGTCGCGCCAGGCGCGCTGACCTGTCGCAAATGGCTGCAGCCCACCGACCATTTCTGACAGGTCGGCGGGCTGGCAGCAACCAGGAGGGACAGGTCAGCCGGTGAACGGCACCGCGTCCATGATGACGACCTGGAGCTCCTTGCCGTTGGGAGCCTCGTAGGTCACGGTCTCGCCCTTGCTGCGGCCGTTGATCGCCGAGCCGAGCGGGGACTCCGGGGAGTAGACGGTGAGGCCCTCGGGCTCGATCTCGCGGGCACCGAGGAGGAAGGTCTCGACCTCGTCGTCGTCGTCGCCGACGAACTTGTAGGTGACCTTCATCCCCGGCTCGACGACACCGTCGTCCGCGGGGGTCTCTCCGACCTCGGCGCGGCGCAGCATGTCCTCGAGCTGGCGGATCCGGCCCTCGAGTTTGCCCTGGTCCTCGCGGGCGGAGTGGTAGCCGCCGTTCTCCTTGAGGTCGCCCTCGTCGCGGGCGGCGCTGATCCGGGCGACGACCTCCTGGCGGGCCGGGCCCTTGAGGTGCTCCAGCTCGGCGGTGAGCTTGTCGAGGGCGTCCTGGGTGAGCCAGATGGTGCCCTGATCGGTCGACTGCGTCATGCGCGTAACTCCTGCTACGTCGAGGTACGACGGATCCGGTCCGTCGTTCGTCGGGTGGTGCCCTGCCCGGCCTTCGGCGAAACGGCCGCGCGAGATCGCGCCGGGCCGGTCCCTGGACGGCCCTGCGGGACAGTCAGAACGATCATCGTAACAAGTAGGCCGTCACGATGCAGGTCGATGAGGTGCGGCTGTGGATCAGCGGGGCCGGTTCTGGCCGGGAGCGGTGCACCCGAGGAGCTCGACCGAGGTGGCCCGGCGCTCGGTCCGGACGGTCTCCTCGATCTGTCCGTCGCCCGCGGGCGTGAACCGAAGCTCGCCGACGACCACGTGGTCCTCGGCGTAGGCCCGCAGCGTGCACGACGCGACCACGTCCGGGTCGCCGAGCCGGACCTCCACGGTCGCAACCGCGGAGTGCTCGTCCACGACGTCGTAGCCGACCATCTCGGAGTCGACCTCCGGGGTGACCTGCGACCAGATGGTCCAGCCGAGCCAGCCGAGGAACGTCGCGACGACCACGACCGCGACCCCGATCACCGCCCGCCCCTGCCAGGCCGACGACGCGCCGTAGCGGTCGGCGAGGTCGGTCGGCGCGGGCACCCGTCCATGGTCCCATCTACGATGACCGACGTGACGCAGCACCCCCGCGCCGGCCTTCGCCTCATGCATGTCCACGCCCACCCCGACGACGAGTCGTCCAAGGGCGCCGCGAGCACGGCCATGTACGTCGCCCAAGGCGTCGACGTGCATGTCGCCACGTGCACCGGCGGAGAGCGCGGATCGATCCTCAACCCGAAGATGGACCGGCCCGAGATCCTGGCGAACATCACCGAGATCCGCCGCCAGGAGATGGAGCGGGCCCGCGACATCCTCGGCATCCGGCAGGACTGGCTCGGCTTCGTCGACTCCGGCTGGCCCGACGGCGACCCGAAGCCGCCGCTGCCCGAGGGATGCTTCGGGCTGGTGCCGCTGGAGGAGGCGATGGCTCCGCTGGTGAAGGTGATCCGCGAGTTCCGTCCCCACGTGCTCACGACGTACGACGAGCGCGGCGGCTATCCGCACCCGGACCACATCAAGTGCCACGAGATCAGCGTCGCCGCCTTCGAGGCGGCGGCCGACCCGGAGCGCTACCCCGAGCTCGGTGAGCCCTGGCAGGTGCTCAAGCTCTACTACCACCACTCGTTCAACAAGGCGCGGATCCAGGCGATCCACGACGCGATGGTCGAGCACGGCCTGGAGTCGCCGTGGGCGGAGCGGCTCCAGGAGTGGAAGGACGAGCCCGAGTGGGACGCCCGGGTGACCACGCGGGTGCCGTGCTCGGACTACTTCGGCGTCCGCGACCAGGCCCTGCTGGCGCACGCCACCCAGATCGACCCGGACGGCTTCTGGTTCGCCATTCCGCGTGAGATCCAGGCCGACACCTGGCCGACCGAGGACTTCGAGCTGGTCGTGAGCCACGTCAACTCCCCGACCCCCGAGGACGACCTCTTCGCGGGCATCACCGACGTGTCCTGAGACAATGGCGCCATGTCGCTCCTGACCGTCCTCCCCGATGCCCTCACCCTCGTCGTCGCGCTGGTCGACGAGGTCCCGGAGGAGGAGGACGTCAAGGCGGGCTGGACCGCGTTCGTGATCTTCATCGGCCTGATCCTCGCGGTGGCGCTGCTGGGCTTCAGCCTGGTGAAGCACCTCCGCAAGGCCGAGGCGTCCGAGGAGGCCGGTCTCTACGACCCGCCGCGTCGACGTCGGACCCCGGAGCGCGGCGCGGCCGTCGACGGCGACGCCGAGCCGGGCGAGCCGGGAGTCGACCCGGTAGCCGAGCCGGAGGCCGGCCCGGACGAGTCGGGCCAGGCTCCTAGCGCCTGACCACCCGGACGAGCGCGTCCCACGCGACGCGCGCGGGCTGCTCACCGTGGCCGTCGCCCACGTGGCGGGCCACGCGTTCGGCCCGCTGGACGTCGACGTCCTCGTCGGCGAGGTCGGCCAACACGTCTTCGGCGGTGTAGAGGACGCTCGGGTCCTGCGGTCCGCCCGTGCCCTCGGCGAGGTTGGTCGAGTCGTGCGCGACCAGCAGGAGCGTCCCGCCGGCCGCCAGTGACGCACACGCCGCTCGCACCGCCGCGCGGCGCTCGTCCGCCGGGAGCTGGAGGTAGGCGAGCACCACCAGGTCGTACGCCGCCGGCTCGTCCCACGTCGTCGCATCGGCACGGACCCAGCGGACCGAGGTCTCGCCGGCCAGCTGACGCCCCTTGTCGATCGCGACCTGGGAGAAGTCGACGGCCGTCACCTGCCAGCCGCGGCGAGCCAGCCAGATCGCGTTGCGGCCCTCGCCTGCGGCCAGGTCGAGCGCGCGGCCCGGAGCCAGGCCGGCGAGCTCGTCGGCCACGAACTGGTTCGGTGCGGCGGACCAGACCAGCTCGCTGCCGGCGTACCGCTCGTCCCAGGCGTTCGCGTCCACGTCACGAGTGAACCACGCTCACTGGGTGGATCGCCGCCCTTGGTGGCCGGTCGGCCTCAGTCGCTCCACGCCTGCGAGAGCCAATCCAGCCCGCGCAGGTCCCCGGGCCCGTCGACCACGAGGACGGCCCCGGCGTCGGTCAGCTCGGCTCGTCCGTAGCCACCGGAGAGCAGGCCGACGCACGGCATGCCGGCGCGGGTGGCGGCCTCGACGTCGTAGACGGTGTCGCCGATCATCACCGCCCGCCCCGGATCGCCCATCTGGCGCAGCGTCTCACCCAGCAGGTCGGGCTCCGGCTTGGAGTCCTCGACGTCGGCGGAGGTGGTGAGCACCTCGATCTGGTCGCCGATCTCGAGCAGGTCGACCGCCTCGGCCGAGAACTGCGGGTCGCCCGAGGAGGCCGCCGCGACCCGGTGGCCGGCGGCGGACAGCTCGCGCACCAGCTCGGCCGCGCCGGCGAGGGGCAGCACCTCG
>JBAWHI010000591.1:0-5265 GCA_049593675.1 Nocardioides sp. | reverse complement strand
AGTGACCGATCCCGGGCCGAGGCTGGACCGGGCGCTGGCGCTGATCGCAGACGTCCCCGACTTCCCCGAGCCCGGGATCCTCTTCAAGGACATCACGCCGCTGCTGGCCGACCACGCGGCGCTCGAGGTGGTCGTGGCGGCACTGGCCGCCGTGGGCCGCGACGAGACCGGGCGACCGGTGATCGACAAGGTGCTCGGGATGGAGTCTCGGGGCTTCATCCTCGGGGCTCCGGTGGCGCTGGCCCTGGGGGTGGGCTTCGTCCCGGTCCGCAAGGCCGGCAAGCTGCCGCGCGAGACCCATGCGGTGTCCTTCGCCCTCGAATACGGCGAGGCCACGCTCGAGTTGCACCGCGATGCGTTGCAGCCCGGCGAGCGGGTGCTTCTGGTCGACGACGTGCTCGCGACCGGCGGGACCGCTCGCGCGACCGCCGATCTGGTCCGCGAGTGCGGGGCCGAGGTGCACGGCCTCGCCGTGCTGATGGAGCTCGGGTTCCTGTCCGGGCGGGCGAGCATCGGCGACGTGGCCATGACCTCGCTCCTCTCCGTGTGACGGTCCGTAGACTGCGCACGTGAACGACGAACGCTCCGCTCCGGCCGTCGAGGAGGAGCGGCGCGCTCCGGAGACCGCATCGGCGACGCGCAGCATGCGGTCCCGGCTCGCCCGGATGGGGACCCGCAACCAGTCGGCGAACCCGGTGCTCGAGTCGTTGTTCCGCTCGGTGCGCGCCAACCACCCGAAGGCCGACCTGGCGTTGCTGGAGCGCGCCTACCTCACCGCCGAGAAGCTGCACGGCACCCAGACCCGCAAGAGCGGGGACCCCTACATCACGCACCCGCTCGCGGTGACCACGATCCTCGCCGACATCGGGATGACCGAGCCGACGCTGGCTGCGGCGCTGCTGCACGACACGGTCGAGGACACGCCCTACACCCTCGAGCAGGTGCGCCGAGACTTCGGCGACGAGATCGCCCAGCTCGTCGACGGCGTGACGAAGCTCGACAAGGTCAAGTACGGCGACTCCGCCCAGGCGGAGACCATCCGCAAGATGATCGTCGCGATGTCGCGCGACATCCGGGTGCTCGTCATCAAGCTCGCCGACCGTCTGCACAACATGCGCACCCTGCGCTACGTCAAGCAGGAGACCCAGGAGCGGGTCGCGCGCGAGACGCTCGACATCTACGCCCCGCTCGCCCACCGACTGGGCATGAACACCATCAAGTGGGAGCTCGAGGACCTCGCCTTCGCGACCCTGCACCCCAAGATCTACGACGAGATCGTGCGGATGGTGGCCGAGCGGGCCCCGTCGCGCGACCAGTTCCTCACCGAGGTGATCGCCCAGGTCGAGGCGGACCTGCGCGAGGCGAAGGTGAAGACGACGGTCACCGGGCGGCCGAAGCACTACTACTCGATCTACCAGAAGATGATCGTCGGAGGCCGCGACTTCTCCGACATCTACGACCTCGTGGGCATCCGGATCCTGGTCGAGAACGACCGCGACTGCTACACGGTCCTCGGCCTCCTGCACGCGCGCTGGAACCCCGTGCTCGGCCGGTTCAAGGACTACGTCGCGATGCCGAAGTTCAACATGTACCAGTCGCTGCACACGACCGTCATCGGTCCCCAGGGCAAGCCGGTCGAGATGCAGATCCGGACCTTCGCGCAGCACCGGAGGGCCGAGTACGGCGTCGCCGCGCACTGGAAGTACAAGGAGAACAACCGCACCGGCGTCGACACCGACCGGGCCGCCGACCCCGACGACATGACGTGGGTCCGGCAGCTGCTGGACTGGCAGAACGAGATGGAGGACCCGGGGGAGTTCCTGGAGTCGCTGCGCTTCGAGATCAACCGTGCCGAGGTCTACGTGTTCACCCCGCGCGGGGACGTGATCGCACTGCCGACCGCTGCGACCCCCGTCGACTTCGCCTACGCCGTCCACACCGAGGTCGGCCACCACACCATCGGCGCACGGGTCAACGGTCGGCTGGTGCCTCTGGAGTCCGCCCTCGAGAACGGCGACGTGGTCGAGGTGTTCACGTCCAAGGCGCCCAACGCGGGTCCGTCGCGCGACTGGCTCGGCTTCGTCAAGTCGCCGCGGGCGCGCTCCAAGATCCGGCAGTGGTTCACCAAGGAGCGGCGCGAGGGCGCGATCGAGCAGGGTAAGGAGCAGATCGCCAAGCTGATGCGCAAGGAGGGGCTGCCCCTCAAGCGGCTGATGTCGCACGAGTCCCTGATGCTCGCCGCCAGCCACTTCAAGCTGAGCGACGTCTCTGCGCTGTACGCTGCGGTCGGCGAGGGCAACATCAGCGCGCAGGCCGTCGTACGTCGCGTGATCGACCTGCACGGTGGCGACGAGGGTGCCGCCGAGGACCTCTCCGAGGGCGTGACCATCACCGGTCGCCGCAACCGCAGCAAGGTCCAGGCCGGCGGCGACGCCGGGGTGATCGTCAAGGGCGGGGCCGATGTGTGGGTCAAGCTCGCCAAGTGCTGCACGCCCGTGCCGCCGGACCCGATCCTCGGATTCGTCACCAAGGGCGGGGGAGTCTCGGTTCACCGGCACACCTGCACCAACGCCGCCAGTCTGCAGTCCCAGCCGGAGCGCCTGCTCGATGTCGAGTGGGCGCCGACCGGACAGTCGAGCTTCCTGGTCAACATCCAGGTCGAGGCCCTCGATCGCGCCCGGCTGCTCTCCGACATCACCATGGCGCTCTCCGACGCCCACGTCGACATCCTCAGCGCCACCCTCTCCACGACCCGCGACCGGGTCGCCAAGAGCCGCTTCACCTTCGAGATGGCCGAGGCCAAGCACCTCGACACCGTGCTCAAGGCGGTGCGCTCCGTGCCCGGCGTCTTCGACGCCTACCGGGTCACTCAGTAGCGCTACGGAGTGTCCGCGGCGTCGCCGACGGCGCACGCGTGGCGCTCCTGAGTCGCGGTGGCGTTGCTGCGCTCCCGCGGGACCCGATGGCTAGGAGGAGTAGTCCGCGCTGGCCCGCTTCGCCGTCTCCAGGAAGAGCTGACGGGAGGCGAGGTTGTCCTCGAGGTCCTTGACCTTGCGCTCGTTGCCGGCCGCGCGGGCCTTCTCGAGGTCGGCCTCGACCTGCGCGATCGCGGCCTCGAGCTTGGAGACCATGTCGTCGGCGCGCGCGGACTTCTCCGGGTCCGACTTGCGCCACTGGTCCTCCTCGACCCCGCGGATGCCCTGCTCGACCTTGCGGATCCGGCCCTCGAGGTCCTTCATCCGGTCGCGGGGCACCTTGCCCGCCGCGTCCCAGCGGTCGGCGATGTCGCGGAAGGCGCGCTTGGCCGCCTCCAGATCCGTGACGGGGAGCAGGGCCTCTGCCTCGACCAGCAGTTGCTGCTTGACCTCGGCGTTGGCGGCGAACTCCTGGTCCTGCTCGGCGGCCGCGGCGTCGCGAGCCCCGAAGAAGGTGTCCTGCGCCCCGCGGAACCGCTTCCAGAGGGCGTCGTCGACCTCGCGAGGAGCCGGTCCGGCGGCCTTCCACTGCCGCATCAGGTCGCGGTATCGACCGGCGGTCGGGCCCCAGTCGGTCGAGGTGGCGAGCCCCTCGGCCTCGGTGGCCAGCCGCTCCTTGACGACCTTGGCCTGGTCGCGCTTCTCGTGCTGCTCGGCGAAGTGCGCCTTGCGGTGGCGCGTGTAGGCCGTGCGCGCGGTCGAGAACCTCCGCCACAGGGCATCGTCGGAGGAGCGGTCGATGCGGGGGAGGGCCTTCCACTCCTCGAGCAGCTCGCGCATCCGGTTCGCACCGTTGCGCCAGTCCTGACCCTCGGCGAGCTTCTCCGCCTCGACGACGATCCGCTCCTTGCCGGCCCGGGCCTCCGCGGAGCGCTGGGCGCGTTCGGCCTTGCGCGCCTCGCGCTGCTGCTCCAGGACTGGGGCCAGCCCGTCCAGCCGAGCCACCAGGGCGGCGAGGTCGCCCACGGCGTTCGCCTCGACCACCTGGGCCCGCACGGTGCGGACGGAGGTGGCGGCCTCGTCCGGCGACATCACGCCGGACTTGATCCGCTGCTCGAGCAGCTCCACCTCGAACGCGAGCGCGTCGTAGCGCTCCGTGAAGAACTTCAGCGCCTCCTCGGGGGTCCCCTCGGGGTACTGGCCGACGGAGCGTTCACCGTCGTCGGTCTTCACATAGACGGTGCCGGCGTCGTCGACGCGGCCCCAATCATGGCTCGTCACTGCTGCGCTCCGCTCGTGTACGGCTCGTCCCGGTGCTCGATCCGGGGGTGCTCCTGGTGGTTGCAACTCCATGCTAGTCGCGAGTCGCCGGTCGGTGCCCGGAGCCGCCCCGTGCCGATGAGACGCCGGCTCCACCGGCTCGGTAGGCTGCCGGGGTGCTGATCGCCGGATTCCCCGCAGGCCCGTGGGGCACGAACTGCTACGTGGCCGCCACCGGACCCGGCAGCGAGTGCGTCGTGATCGACCCGGGCAAGGACGCCGCCGACGGTGTGGCCGAGGTGGTGCGCGAGCACCGGCTCAAGCCGGTCGCGGTCCTCGTCACCCACGGGCACGTCGACCACATGTGGTGCGTGGCGCCGGTCGCCGGGACCTACGACTCGACGGCCTGGATCCACCCCGGCGACCGGCACCTGCTGGCCGACCCGATGGCGGGGATGTCGCCCGAGACCATCCAGATGCTGCTCGGCGGGAGCTATGAGTTCGCCGAGCCGGACGACGTGCGTGAGCTCTCCGACCTGCAGGAGCTCGAGCTCGCCGGGCTGCGCTTCGTCGTCGACCACGCGCCGGGCCACACCGAGGGCTCCGTGACCTTCCGCTCGCCGTACGACCGCGAGGACGTCTCGGAGGTGATGTTCTCGGGCGACCTGCTGTTCGCCGGCTCGATCGGCCGCACCGACCTGCCCGGTGGTGACCACGCGACGATGCTCCAGAGCCTCAAGGCGAAGGTGCTGCCCCTGGCCGACGACATCGTGGTGCTGCCGGGCCACGGCGAGCAGACCTCGGTCGGGCGCGAGCGCGCGACCAACCCCTTCCTCCAGGACCTCTGAGATGCCCAAGCCCACCCCGCTGAGCGGGTTCCCCGAGCTCCTGCCCGAGCAGCGCTTCGTCGAGCAGCAGGTCATCGACACGCTGCGCCACTCCTTCGAGCTGCACGGCTTCGCGGGCATCGAGACCCGCGCCGTCGAGCCGCTCGACCAGCTGCTGCGCAAGGGAGAGACCTCCAAGGAGGTCTACGTCCTGCGGCGCCTGCAGGAGACCGATGCGACGGCCGACTCCGGCATCGGCCTGC
>JBAWHI010000590.1:0-20907 GCA_049593675.1 Nocardioides sp. | reverse complement strand
CCGTGCTCGAGCTGGTCGACGGCGACGTGCGCCGCGAGGTGGTTGACGCCGTAGATCGGCTTGCCGAGGCCGATGGCCAGCGCCTTCGCCGCGGCCACCCCGACCATCAGCGCTCCAGCCAGCCCGGGGCCGCTGGTGACCGCGATCGCGTCGACGTCGGAGGGCCGGATGCCGGCCGTCTCGCAGGCCCGCTCGATGGTGGGCACCATCGCCTCGAGGTGTGCGCGGCTGGCCACCTCCGGGACCACGCCGCCGAAGCGGGCGTGCTCGTCGACGCTGCTCGCGACCGCGTCGGCGAGCAGCGTGTGCCCGCGCACGATCCCGACGCCGGTCTCGTCGCAGGAGGTCTCGATCCCGAGGACCAGGGGCTCGTTCATGGGCTCATCCTCCCCCACCGCCGCAGGCCGGGCCGAGCCCCCGGCGCAGCACCACCGCGGTGGCGCCGTCGCGGTAGTAGCGGCGCCGCCGGTCGATCTCGACGAAGCCGCGGGCGGCGTAGAACGCCAGGGCGCCGGCGTTGTCCTCGCGCACCTCCAGCAGCAGCCGGTCCGCGCCGGCGTCACGTGACAGCGCGACGACGGCGTCCAGCAACGCGCTCGCCAGGCCGGTACGCCGGTGCGCCGGGTCGACCGCGATCCGCTGGAGCTCGGCGATGTCGGCGACGACGCTCGCCGCGGCGTGGCCGACCACCCTCGGCCCGTGGTCGCCCTCAACCTCGGCGACCAGGTAGCGGATGGTCGGCAGCCGGCCGAGGATGCCCTCGCCGACCAGCGACTCCGACCAGGCGTCGGCGCCGAGGCTGATCCGCTCCAGCGCGGCGACGGCGGGCACGTCGAGCTCCACGGCCGGGCGCACGACCGGGCGCACCGTCACGAGACGCGCTTGGGGGCCTGGGGCGTCGCGGCGTCCGGGCGGCGCAGGTAGAGCGGCTCGGGATCGGTCAGCTCGACCAGCTCGTCGGCCACGGCCCGGGCCAGCCAGCCGGCGCTCGGGGCACCCGGCCCGACCCGCTGGGGGAAGGACTCCGGATACAGCTCCCCGCCCGGACCGACCACCGGGGCGTCGGACGCGAGCTCGGCGGGCCTGCCGACCACCGGCCCGTCGAGGCGCTCGCCCTGCCCGTCGTACCGGGCGAGGTAGACCTCCTTGCGGCGCGCGTCGGTGGCCACGGCGAACTCGCCGCTCACGGCACCGCTCGCCACGGCCTCGACGGCGAGGACGTCGAGCGAGCAGACCCCGTAGACCGGGACCTCCAGCACGAAGGCGAGCGTGCGCGCGGTGACGAGACCGACCCGCAGGCCCGTGAACGGACCGGGGCCGGTGCCGACCGCGACCGCGGTGAGGTCCTGACGGACGATCCCGGCGTCGGCGAGGGCACGGTCGATCAGCGGCGCCAACTGCTCTGCGTGCTTCATGGCCTGGTCGGCGATCAGCTCCACGACGACGTCCTCGCCGTCGTGGAGGGCGACGGTGACGTGGGGTGTTGCCGTGTCGAAGGCGAGGAGCACCTGCCGAGGCTAACGCGTGGCAGAACTCTGGCCGAGCTGTGGACCTCACGTGGCCCGGATGTGGATCTGGCCTGCCTACTGTTCAAGGCGTCGGTAGGGGAAACACTCCGACACCGGAAGCCCGGAAGACCTCACGGTCGGGCCGAAGGTTCTCGCTCATGGTCGGACCGACCACACGCGGAGCGTGGGGATCCGCGGGCGCGCCGGGGGGAGCGTCGACGGGAGGTCCGGAGGCCCGTTCCGCGCGCTCGGTTTCCCGAGAAGGCGGAGCGGGCCTCTTCCATGTCCGGCCCGTTCCGGCTGCGGCTCACCCGTCTGCGAGCTCGACCGCGATGTCGAGGTGCCCGGCGTGCCGGGCGTACTCGGCGAGCACGTGGAAGCAGATCCACTCCAGTGTCGGCGGGTCCTCCGCGAACCGGCCGCCCGGTGAGGCGGTCGCGTCCAGCGGGAAGTCGCGCAGCACGGCCCGGGTCCGCTTCCCGACTGCTCCGAGCCTGTCGACCAGCTCCTCGACGCTCACGTCGTCGGGCACCCGCCACCGGCCCGCGAGATCGGAGCTCCAGGGCTCGTCGACCGTCCAGTCGCCCCACGGCTCGGCCACGTGCTCCCCGAGGAAGCCCCAGACGAACCACCGCTGCTCCATGTGCAGCACATGGCTGAGCAGCTCGATCGGCGTCCAGCCCGACGGGAGCCGCGTCGTGCGCCGCTCCGCCTCGCTCAAGCCGGACACCGCATCGGCGAGCTCCTGCCGCACCCAGTCGAGGTACGCCGCCCAGCGGCTCGCCCCGGCAGGTCCGTGCTTGCCGGGCTCGCCGTCGGACCTGGCCACCCGGTGGTCCTCGCTCACGGTCGTGTCACGTCCCCTCGACCCGGTTGCCGTCCTCGTCCCAGTGCTCGGCGACCTTCTTGCTCGGCTGCACCCGAGGCGGCTCCCCCGGCATCTTCGGGTAGTCGGGTGGGAAGTTCAGCTCGCCGCCGGGGAGCTCCTCCCAGAGCCGGAGCAGCGGCTCCAGGGAGTAGGCCGTGTCGTCGATCGTCGCCCACGGGTCCCCGTCCGAGACCCGGTCGGGGACGGTGAAGAGGTTGAAGTCAGCCGGGTCGGTGACCGAGGCGAGCTCGTCCCACGTCATCGGCGTCGAGACCGGGGCACCTGGCTGGGGGCGCAGGGAGTAGGCCGATGCGATGGTGCGATCGCGGTTGTTCTGGTTGAAGTCCACGAAGATCCGCTCGCCGCGCTGCTCCTTCCACCAGTCCATGGTCACCCCCTCGTCGCGACGGGCCAGCTCGCGGCCGAAGCCGATCGCGGCGTGCCGGACCTCGGTGAACTCCCACTCGGGCTTGATCCGCACGTAGATGTGGATGCCGCGGTTGCCGGAGGTCTTCGGGTAGCCGACCAGGCCGAGCTCCTCGAGCAGCTCACGAGCCACCCCTGCGACACGGACGGCGTCGCCGAACGTCGTGCCGGGCTGGGGATCCAGGTCGATGCGCAGCTCGTCGGGACGATCCACGTCCGCGCGCCGTACCGGCCAGGGGTGGAAGACCAGCGTGCCCATGTGCGCACACCACACGGGCACCGCGATCTCGGTCGGGCAGATCTCCTCGGCGGTCCGGCCGGAGGGGAAGGTGATCTCGACGGTCTCCAGGTAGTCGGGAGCCCCCTGGGGCACCCGCTTCTGGTAGAACGCGTCGGCGTTCTTGTCCTGCGGCCCGGTCGCGAGCCTCATGCCGGGTCGGACGCCCGAGGTCCACCGCTCCAGCGCGGTCGGGCGGTCCTGCAACGCGCGCATCAGGCCGTCCTCGACGCTCGCGAAGTACTCCGCCACCATCAGCTTGGTGACCTCGGGCGTGCGACCGGTGGCCTCGTAGATCACCCGGTCCGGGCTGGACACGCGCACGGCACGGCCGCCCGCCTCGACCTCGGCCGCCGGCGTCCTCGGCACGGTCAGACCGCCCGGACGCGGTTGTTGCGCGGGTGGTGCTCGAGCTCGACGAGGCCGAGCCCCTCCAGCAGCGGCGGCAGGTACATCCCGAACCGGCCCCGGTAGCCCTTGCGCTGCCCGTACCACCCGCCCACGGGGTTGTCCTCGGCCCGCCCCCAGGCCTCGACCGACCCCTCGGCAGCCGGCTTCTTCTCGTCGGCGGCGCCGAGCGGCACCCAGTCGCCGCGCTCACGCAGCATCGCGGCCAGATCGTCGATCGCGCTCGCCAGGTAGGTGAGCCTCGTCGAGCCCACCTGGCAGACCAGGAGCGGCGGGTCGGCGCTGTCGTCGCGGTACATCGCATACGTCGAGCTGCCCGGTGCGGTGGTCAGCTGCCAGGGATCGTCCTCGGTGCCCGTTCCGTCCATGCACCCACGCTAGCGGCTGGCGACCGGCTCGTGGCGACGTAGATTGTCGACCCGTGACCCCACCCTCGGCGACCACACCGGACCTGACCTTCATCACGCTCGACCCGCACGACGAGACCGGTCGCAACGGGGAGCTGCTCGAGGGCTGGGGGCAGGCGATCCCGCGCGGCTTCCACGGGCCCCGGATGAGCGCCACGATGCGACGCACCTGGCTGGAGCACTGTCGTGCCGACGGCGTCACGATCCGCGGGGCCTGGCAGCCGGATGCGGCGCTGGGCGCGGGAACCATCCCCGTCGCGACCTACTCCAGCTTCGACAAGTCCATCAACTCCGGGCTGGAGCAGCTGCCGCTGCGGATGATCACCGACGTGACGGTGAGCCCCACCCACCGACGCCGGGGCCTGCTGCGCAGGATGATCACCGAGGACCTGGCCGACGCGGCCGAGCGCGGGCTTCCGCTGGCTGCGCTCACCGCGACCGAGGGGACGATCTACGGACGGTTCGGGTTCGGGATCGCCTCCCGGCTGGCTCACGTCGAGGTCGACACCACGGCTCGCTTCGCACTGCGCGCCGACGCGGGTGACGGCGTCATCGAGCTGGTGGAGCCGGAGGAGGCATGGCCCGCGGTCCAGGCCGTCTTCGCCCGCTTCCACCAGCAGACCCGGGGATCGGTGGAGCGGCCCCAGTTCTACGAGGCGACGCTGACGGGCCGTTTCCACCCGGAGACCCACGAGAGCGACCCGTCGCTGCGGGCGGCCGTCCACCTGGGTGCGGACGGCGAGCCGGACGGCTACGTGCACTACCGGATCAGCAGCGTCGACGGGCGGCGGTGCGCCGACGTCGCGGACCTGGTCGCCGTGCATCCCACGACCTATCTGCGGCTGTGGCGCCTCCTGGCCGACCTGGACCTGGTCGAGCGGGTCCGGTGGCGACGGGCCCCGCTGGTGGACCCGCTCCCCTGGAGCCTCGTCGACCCCTACGTCGCTCGGGTGACGAAGGTGGAGGACCTGCTGTGGCTGCGGGTGCTGGACGTGGTGCGAGCCCTGGAGGCACGACCGTGGGGCGCCGACGGCGAGACGGTCCTCGAGGTCGACGACCCACTGGGGTACGCCGCCGGTCGCTGGCGGGTCAGCACCGTCTCCGGTCGGGCCGCTGTCGCCGCCACCACCGACCCTCCCGACCTGCGGCTGACGGCCGACACGCTCGCCTCCCTGCACCTGGGCGGGACCACAGCCGCGAACCTGGCCGCTGCGGGGCGCCTCGACGGGGAGGCGACCGCGGTCACCAGGTTCGCCGCGATGGCCGATGCCGGTCCGACGCCGTACTGCATCACCGGCTTCTGACCTCGCCCTGCCCGGACGAGCCGGGGCAGATCAGAGCAGGGAGTTGGGCTGGAAGGTCGGTCGCTGGTCGGCGTCCTCCTTCGCCGGACGGACGAACTCGAAGCCGGCGGTCGTGACCAGCCGGGTCCCGTCGTCCGCCAGCGCCGGCGCGCACTCCACGTGCAGGGGCGGCAGGTGGAAGGCGTTGCGGCCGACCTCGTCGGCGGTCCCGAGGAAGGCGATCGGTCGGCCCAGCGGACGCTCGCACACCCCGCAGATCCGGCTCAGTGCGCACTGGGTGACCCACGAGCGGTCCATCGTCCGGGCGCTCACCCGGCACTCCTGCGGTAGTAGCCGCCGGTCTCGGTACGGCGGGTGGGCCGCTCGGCGTCCGACCGTCGGCCGCGGTCGATCGACGGCGACGGCGGCTCGGGCTGGTCCGACGAGGTCATCGAGTTGGGCAGCGAGAGCTTCATGATCGTCCGCAGCGCCTGGCCGTACTGCCGGTGCAACGGCCCGGTCGTGTAGGGGATGTCGTACTTCTCGCACAGCGCCCTGACCTTGACCGCGATCTGCGGGTAGCGGTTGCTCGGAAGGTCGGGGAAGAGATGGTGCTCGATCTGGAAGCCGAGGCTGCCGGACATGATGTGCAGCAGCTTGCCGCCCTCGAAGTTGGCCGAGCCGAGCATCTGGCGCAGGTACCACTCCGCACGGGTCTCGTCCTCGAGCTCCTCCTCGGTGAAGTGCAGCGCCCCATCGGGGAAGTGCCCGCAGAAGATGATCATGTAGGACCACAGGTTGCGGGCCAGGTTGGCGGTCGCGTTGGCCTTCAGGGTCGACCTCCACTGCCTGCCGCTCAGCGCCGGGTAGACCACGTAGTCCTTGATCACCTGGTTGCGGCCCTTGCGCGCGATCTGGCGCAGCTGCCGCTTCATCTCGACGGGGTCCTTCGTGCCCTTCCGGATCGCCTCGAGGTCGAGGTCGTGGAGCGCGACGCCCCACTGGAAGAGGCCGGCCAGGAGGGCGTTGAAGACCGGCTGCCCGAGGTAGACCGGGTGCCACTTCTGCTCGCGCGCCATCCGCAGCACGCCGTACCCGATGTCGTTGTCGTGGCCGAGGACGTTGGTGAACTGGTGGTGGATGTAGTTGTGCGAGTGCTTCCACTGCTCGGCCGGCTGCGCGGTGTCCCACTCCCAGTTGGAGGAGTGGATCTCCGGGTCGTTCATCCAGTCCCACTGGCCGTGCATCACGTTGTGGCCGATCTCCATGTTCTCCAGGATCTTGGCCGCTCCGAGCATCGCGGCACCGGCCAGCCAGGCCGGCGTGCGGGTCCGCTTGGACTGGAGGCCGGCCATCAGCGTCACCCGGCCCGCGGCGGCGAGGCCGCGCTGCACGGCGATGATCCGGTTGATGTACGCCGCGTCCGCATCGCAGCGCGACTCCTCGACCTCGGCGCGGATCGCGTCGAGCTCGCGGCCGAGCTGCTCGACCTCCTCCTCGCTGAGGTGGGTGTACTCCTTCACGTCGGCGATCGCCATCGGTGACTCCTCTCGGTGGGGTGCAGGTCAGATGTCGAGGGTGCAGTCGCCTACCGCGGCGGTGACGCAGGTCTGCACCTGTTCGTTGGGTTGGTCGAACTCGTCGCCGTTGCGCAGGTCGCGCACCCTCCCGGAGACGAGCGTGAGCGTGCAGGTGTGACAGATGCCCATGCGGCAGCCGAAGGGCATGCCGACCCCGGCCTCCTCGCCGGCCTCGAGCACCGTGGTCGCCCCGTCGACGTCGATGCTCCTGCCGGAGGTACGGAAGGTGATCGAGCCGCCCTCGCCGCCGCTCCCTCCGAGCTGGAGGGTGAACCGTTCCAGGTGCAGGGCGTCCTCGAGCCCGGCGTCCTCGAAGTGCGCCGCGATCGCGTCGAGCATCGGGCCCGGGCCACACGCCCAGGTCTCCCGCTCGCGCCAGTCGGGACAGATCCGGTCGAGGCGAGCGAGGTCGAGGATGCCATCGGTGTCGGTGTGCAGCCGGTGCACGGTGAGGCCCTCATGGGCGTCCTCGAGGCGCGCGAGCTCGTCGCGGAAGATCATCCGGTCCGGGGTCGGCGAGGAGTAGTGCACGACGACGTCCGGCACCGCCCTGCCGTGCGCCTGGGAGCGGCGGTCCAGGGTGCGCAGCATCGCCATCACCGGAGTGATCCCGCTGCCCCCGACCAGGAACAGCATCCGAGCCGGTGGTGGGTCCGGCAGCACGAAGTCGCCCTCCGGCAGCGCCAACCGCACGATGGTGCCGGGGTCGAGGCCGTTCACCAGGTGTGCGGAGAGCCTGCCCTCCGGCATCGCCCGGACCGTGATCGCGATGGTGCGGCCGCGGCGGCGCGGCGGCGAGCTCACGGAGTAGGAGCGCCACTGGTACCTCCCGTCGACCTGCACCCCGATGCCGACGTACTGCCCGGGCCGGTGGTCGTAGCGCCAACCCCAGCCCGGCCGGATCACCAGCGTGGCGGCATCGTCGGTCTCGGGGACGACCCTCTCGATCCGGCCGCGCAGCTCGCGCTGGCTCCACAACGGGTTCAGCAGGCGCAGGTAGTCATCGGGGTGGAGCGGCGTCGTCAGCTTGTCAGCAGCGCCGCGCACCCGCTGCCACGGGATCGTCGAGCTCTCAGCCATCCATTGAGTGAACACGTGTTCTCTCAATGGGTCAATGGCGGACCGGGTGTCACGGTGGTCACATCGACGGCCGGTCGACCCTCCGTCGACCCCCGGCGCCTTGGCCGGACCACTACATTTGGGTCCATGGGTGACCACGTGGAGAAGGTGGAGAAGACCGACGCCGAGTGGCGCGAGCAGCTCTCGGCCGAGGAGTACGCCGTCCTCCGGCAGGCCGGCACGGAGCGAGCGTTCACGGGTGAGTACACCGACACCGAGACCACCGGCGTCTACCGCTGCAAGGCCTGTCAGGCCAAGCTCTTCGAGTCCGACACCAAGTTCCACTCCGGCTGTGGCTGGCCGTCGTTCTACCAGCCGATCTCCGACACCATCGAGTACATCGAGGACACCTCGCACGGCATGAAGCGCGTGGAGGTCCGGTGCGCGAGCTGCGGCTCCCACCTGGGCCACGTGTTCCCCGACGGCTACGGCACGCCCACCGGAGACCGCTACTGCATCAACTCGATCAGCCTGACGCTGGAGTCCACCGACTCCTGACCTTCGGCTAGTCCTGGACGTCTTGGAGCATCGAGGTCACGACGACGACGTCGTCCCCATAGGTCTCATCCACCCAGGCCTGCAGCGAGCCGTCGTCGTAGGTGACGTCCACCTGCACGTGGCCGTCCCGGGTCGAGGCACCCTGGGCGCCCGGCAGGTCGCTGACGACCTCGTCGGCGATCTCGTCGAGCTCCGCGGGCGTGTGCTCGACGGCCGGCGTCGGAAGGGCCGGCGGCTCCTCGGCCATGGCGTCGTACAGCGGCGCGGGCACCGCGCTCTCGACGCTCATGGTGGTGCCGTCCCAGGTGCCGGTCACCACGAACTGCCCCCACCGGGTGCCCTGCTGGGACTCGTACATCCCCTTGTGCCGCGACCAGTCCCAGCCCTCGATCGCAGGACCGCTGCACTGCGGCGGCCAGGACTCGGCCACTGCGCCCAGGCACAGCTCGGGGCTGCCGATGTCCATGACGGTCGCGATGCCGCGGGTGGTCACGGCCGCCGGCGCGGCCGGCACGGCCGTCGGCCACGACTCCGGTGCGGTGGCCGTCGTCGTGGTCGCGGTGCCGGCGCCCTCGCTGCCACATGCGGCGGCGAGGAGCAGGGCGGCCAGGGCCAGGGCGAGCTTCATGTCGGTACGACGCGGCAGCCTCGCCGGCGGTTCCGGGACTAGGGCAACCGGTCGACGAGGTCGGCCACCGCGACCAGGGAGCCGGTGTAGAACGGCACCTCCTCGCGAACGTGCCGGCGGGCCTCCGAGCCACGCAGGTGCCGCATCAGGTCGACGATCCGGTGCAGGTCGTCGGCCTCGAACGCGAGGATCCACTCGTAGTCGCCGAGCGAGAAGCTGGCCACCGTGTTGGCCCGCACGTCGGCGTAGTCGCGGGCCATCTTGCCGTGGTCGGCGAGCATCTTGCGGCGCTCGGCGTCGTCGAGGAGATACCACTCGTAGGAGCGCACGAAGGGGTAGACCGACACGTGCCGCTTCGGCTCCTCGTCGTTGAGGAAGGCCGGCACGTGGCTCTTGTTGAACTCGGCCGGGCGGTGCAGCGCGACCTGCGACCACACCGGCTCGAGCCGGGAGCCGAACGCCGTGCGGCGCAGGCGGTGGTAGGCCGCCTGGAGCTCCTCGGAGGTCGCGGCGTGCCACCACACCATCAGGTCCGCGTCGGCGCGCAGCCCGGCGACGTCGTACACGCCCCGCACCACCACGTCCGCCTCGGCGAGTTCCGCGAAGAGCTTCTCGACCTCGGCACCTTCGGCCGCGCGGTCCGCGTCGCCCAGGGTCTCGGCCAGCCGGAACACCGACCACATCGTGTAGCGGATGCCGTCGTTGATCTCGCGCGCCTTCTGTGCCTTGCTGCTCATGGGTCCATTGTCCCTCCGCGTCAGTCGCGGCCGTAGCCGGCCTCGCGCGCGGTGATGATCGCCTCCGCCCGGCCGGCGGCATGGAGCTTGGCGTAGATGGAGGAGACGGCGTTGCGCACGGTCTTGTTGGCGAGGTGCATCTCGGCGGCGATCGCATCGTTCGAGCGACCCGCGGCGAGCAGCCTCAGCACGTCTCGCTCCCGGTCGGTGAGGTCCGGGAACGGCTCCGGCTCCTCGGTCCGCCCCAGACCGCCGGCGAAGTAGGCCGCCACCCTGGCGGCGAGCGTGGCCCCGAAGACCATCCCACCGGACGCCGCGGCTCGGATCGCGGTCTGGACCTCGTCGGCGCCCGAGCCCTTGAGCAGATAGCCGCTCGCGCCGGCCCGGATGGCGCTCAGCACGGTCTCGTCATCCTCGTTCATCGTCAGCATCACCACCCGGACCCCGGGGTGCCGGCCGGTGATCATCCGGGTCGCCTCGATCCCGTCGAGGTGGGGCATCTGGATGTCCATGACGACCACGTCGGGCAAGGTCTGGGCGACGACGTGCACCGCATCGCGACCGTCGGCGGCGGTGCCGACCACGACCAGCCCGTCGAGCGCCCCGAGCAGCGAGGACAGGCCCTCGCGGACGATCTGGTGGTCGTCGACGACCACGACCTCGATGTCGCTGGTCGCGGGCATCACATCGTCGGTCACGAGGCACTCCTCAGGGGCAGCCAGGCGCGCACCACCGTGCCGCCGGTGGGTGGACAGGTGACGTCGCTGCGGCCGCCCAGCTCGGCGGCGCGCTCGCGCAGACCGATCAGCCCGACGCCCGCCTCCACCTCGGCGGGGATGCCGACGCCGTCGTCGACGACCTCGACCAGGAGCTCGCGGTCCACCACCGCGAGCCGCAGGGTCGCCCGCGTCGCCGAGGCGTGCCGGGCGACGTTGGTGAGTGCCTCGCCCGCGATCCGGTAGGCGGCCACCTCGACCGCCGCCGGCAGTACCCCGAGCTCGCCGGCCTCGACCCGCGCAGGTGGTGCGAGGTGCTCGGCCTGCTGGCGCAGCGCGCCGACCAGGCCGCGATCGTCAAGGGCCGGTGGACGCAGGTCGTGGACCAGGCGCCGTACGTCGGCGACGACTCCCTGGACGTGCTGGCTGGTCCCGGCGAGCTGGACCTTCGCGGCCTCGGGGTCGCTGTCGACGAGCAGTCGTGCCGACTCGAGCTGGAACACCACACCGCTCAGGGCCGGCCCGAGCCCGTCGTGCAGGTCGCGCCTGATCCGGCGGCGCTCCTCCTCCCGCGCGGACACGAGCGCCTCCCTGCTGTCCTGCAGCTCCTCGGCGAGACGGCTCGTGCGGGCGGCGGTCGCGGCCTGGCGGACCAGGTCGCCGAGCAGCTCCTCGTCGCGGCGCGACAGTCGGCTCCGGAGCCCGCGCGCCGGGAGCACCAGGCGGCCGACCTCGGCATCCCGGTAGGAGATCGGCAGCGTGCGGGTCTGGGCGGGCCGGTCCCCGTGTGTGGCGATCAGGCGCTCGCCGCCACTGCGGTCGACCTCGACGCTGACGAAGCCGACGCCGAAGGCACCGGAGACCGCTTCGGCGACCGCGGCGAGCTGCTCGGGCCCCTCGTCGGTCCGCTCCAGCGTCGAGGCCAGACCCGCCACGGCGTCGTACGGGTTGGCGCGGTCTCCGAACACCCGCCGGCGCACGCCGCGCGAGATGCGCTGGCGCAGCGGTCCGTAGAGCAGGACCGTCGTGAGGAGCACGACCAGCACGACCTGCGACTGCTCCATGGAGTCGTCGAGCACCTGGCTGAGCGCGGCGACGACCACGAAGTCGATCGCGACCAGGACGATCGCGAGCACGGCCAGCACGACCGTGCGACCGAGCAGGTCGTCGATGGACACCACCCGCGGGTTGACCACGGCGACGGTCATCGAGATCGGGACCAGGGTGACGCAGACGAAGAAGACGAACGGGCCCAGCACCCCGAGGTCGAGCACGAGCGTGACCGCGATGACCGTCGCCGTGACCAGGGCCCCCCACAGCAGCCACCGCATCTGCTCCCGGGCCGTGCCCGTGGCGCGGCGGTAGCGGTGCACCACGACGCCGACCGGGACGACGAGCCCGACCAGCGTGACGGCCTGGAGGCTGCCGGTGAGCAGCTGGGCGTACGGCGCGACGGCGTCGATCGTCGTCGGGTCGAGCTGCACGCCGGGCGGAGGTGTCGAGGTGCCGCTCGACTGTCGCTCGTAGGGGACGACGACGAAGGCGAGGGCGCTCACCACCATCACGACCATGCACAGCCAGCTCGCCACGCCCCAGCGGCCGGGCAGGAACCGTCCTTCGGGAAAGAGGAGCGGGAGCAGGATCACGCTTGCGGTGAGCAGGGCGGTGAAGCGGAAGAGGAACCACACGGCGAAGGTCATGCCGGGCAGCTCGCCCTCGGTGACCATGCCCAGCCGGACCCAGGACTCCGAGACCCCGTCGAGGGCCCAGAAGAGCCCGGCACCCCCCATCGCCCAGCCGATCAGCCGGTGACCCGGAGTCCGCAGGATCACCGCGGCCAGCAGTCCCAGGACCACCCCGACCAGACCGGTGCCGATCCCGTAGGAGAACGTCGACTCCTCGCCGAACGACCACAGTACGGGCTGGTCGCGGATGCGGAGCTCCAGGACGACGATGGCGATCAGGCAGGCGGCGGTCGCCGACGGGAACAGCGCAGCGACCAGCCAGGGGGCCGGTCGCTGCGCGTCGTCGACGGGGTGGACCACGACGACATCATTCACCGGTGAGCGCGGTCCCCGAAGCAGAATCCGAGGGCGGTCACCAGCAGCCACAGCGGGCCGGTCATGCCGGCCATGTACTGAAGCGGGGAGATGCCGAGCAGCAGGGTGAGACCGCCCAGGACCAGACCGACGCGGCCGATCCAGCGCGGCGCCGCACCTGCGCGTCCCAAGACGTAGACCGCGAGTCCGCTGAGGCCTGCGAGCGCCCAGATCCACGGGATGGTGCCGATCCAGTGGTTGAAGAGGGCGGCGTTGGCCGGGTCGACCGGCTGATCTCCCATGAAGGCGAAGATGAACTCGGTGTCCAGGCCGCTGCCCATCACGGTGACGATCGCCGTGCCGAGCAGTCCGGAGAACGCGACCAGCGGCGCGATGCTGGTCTCGCCCGCCGTGGCTCGCAGTCGCCGGAACAGTCCGGCGGCGAAGACGACGAGCAGCACCGCAGCGATCATCGCGAAGGTGTGGAAGGCGAGCATCGGGCCGGTCTGGTCGGCGAGCCGGTCGAGGATCGCCGTCGGGTCGTCGGCGACGTCCGGGTGGTAGACCGCATCGACCATGCCGGAGGTGACGATGGTGCCGATGCCGGCGAGGCCGGCGCCGATGCCGGCGAGGGTCCAGGCGCGGCCCGGGCGGGCCGTCGAGGCGCGGTCGGTCGTGTCGATGTCTGATCGGACGGGGTTGCTGGTGCTGACGTGGGTGGTCATCGGGTGTTCTCTCTCGTGAGTGGTCGATCTCGGTGGCTTGAGGCTGTCGGGCCGGTTGTCCCGCCGACCAGGGACAACAGGGCAGACTTGATCTCGATGACCGACACGATCCGAATCGCCATGTGGTCGGGCCCGCGCAACCTGTCCACGGCCCTGATGCGCAGCTTCGAGAACCGGGCGGACTGCTCGGTCGTGGACGAGCCGCTGTATGCGGCCTACCTCGTCGCGAGCGGGCTCGACCATCCCGGTCGCGAGGAGGTGATCGCCTCGCAGCCGACCGACCCGGCCGCCGTGGTGGCGGCGCTGGTCGAGGGCCCGCTGGCGACCCCGGTGCAGTACCAGAAGCACATGACCCACCACCTGCTCCCGGCCTTCGCGCACGAGCGGCTCGGGGCGCTGGCCCACGCGTTCTTGGTGCGCGACCCCGAGCGGGTGCTGACGTCGTACGCGAAGGTGCGCCAGGAGCCGACGCTGGAGGACCTCGGGCTGCCGCAGCAGCTGGAGCTGTTCGAGACCTACGGCGGCCCGGTCATCGACGCCGCCGACGTGCTGCGTGAGCCCCGCACCACGCTGGCCCTGCTGTGCGACGCGCTCGGGATCGGCTTCGACGACGCGATGCTGTCCTGGCCCGCCGGACCGCGCGACACCGACGGCGTCTGGGCGCCGCACTGGTACGCCGGGGTCGAGGCGTCGACGGGCTTCGCGCCGTACTCCCCCGGCTCGGGCGACGCACTGCCCGAGCGTCTGGCGCCGCTGCTCGAGCGGTGCCGTCCCTACTACGAGGCGATGGCGGCGCACTGTCTGCGCCCACCCACCGACCGCACCACGGAGGACTGAATGAAGCAGCAGTGGGACGAGCGCAACCGCGGCCTGGTGGTCGGGATCAACGACACGCTGGTGCACCGCGACCAGGCCGGGATCAGCCCCTTCGACTCGGTGGTCCAGGGCGGTGACGCGGTGTGGGAGGGCCTGCGCCTGCACGGCGGCCGGATCTTCAAGCTGACCGAGCACCTCGCCCGGCTGCGCCGCTCGGCACAGGCGCTGGCCTTCACGACCGTGCCGTGCGACGAGGAGATCGTCGCCCGGATCCGTGCCGTCCTCGCCGCCAACGAGATGCGCGACGACGTGCACATCCGACTGACCCTGACCCGGGGCGTGAAGATCACCAGCGGCATGGACCCCCGGTTGAACACCTCCGGTCCGACCCTGATCGTGCTCGCCGAGTTCAAGTCGCCGGTCTACGACGACGGCGGCATCTCGCTGGTCACCTCCTCGGTCCGCCGGCACCGGCCGGACTCGCTGGACCCGAAGATCCACCACAACAACCTGCTGACCTCGATCCTGGCCAAGGTCGAGGCGAACGTCGCCGGAGCCGACGACGCCCTGATGCTCGACGACAACGGGTTCGTCGCCGAGACCAACGCGACCCACGTCTTCCACGTGAAGGACGGCGTGGTCCGCACGTCGACGACGCGTGCCTGCCCGGAAGGCATCACCCGCGAGACCATCCTGGAGATCTGTGCCGCCGCCGACATCCCGGTCGAGGTCGGGGACTACTCGCTGACCGAGGTCTACTCCGCCGACGAGGTGTTCGTGACGGGCACGATGGGCGGCGTCACCCCGGTCCTGACCGTCGACGGGCGCCAGATCGGCTCGGGACGCCCGGGCCCGTACGTCGCACGGCTCGCCGCGGGGTACTCCGACCGGACGGCCGTCGAGGGGACCGTCGTCGCCGGCTAGCTCTGGTGCCCGTAGCCCTCGCGGAACGAGCGCTTCATGCGCACGGCCAGCCCCCACCAGAAGCAGAGCAGGCTCAGGACGACGAGCCCGAGGTAGACCAGCGGGTTGGTCGGCCCGAGGAGCACCGTCACCAGCACGACCACCAGCCCGGCCTTCCACCCGTGGTAGGTCATCCACCGGCTCATGTCGGCACCACCTCCGTCGCGGCCCGGTGCGCCGACGCGATGACCGCCGGGATGCCGACACCGTCGTAGGCAGCACCGCAGACGGCGAGGCCCGGAGCAGCATCGAGCGCCGCACGGATCCGGGCGACCCTCTCGAGGTGGCCGACGGCGTACTGCGGCAGCCCCCCGCCCCAGCGCTGGACGAGGGAGTCGACCGGCGCCGCCGTCAGGCCGACCGCGTCGTGCAGGTCCGCCCGCGACCAGGCGACCAGCTCCTCGTCGGTGGCCTGGAGAGCGACCTCCTCGCCGTACCGCCCGAGGGAGGTGCGGACCAGCAGGAGTCCGCCGCCCGCGGCGCGGACCCAGCCCCACTTGGCGAACGAGAACGTGGAGGCCTTGATCCGACGACCGTCGACCGGCGGGACCAGGAAGCCCGATGAGTCCGTGGCCGCGAGCTCGGGCACCTCCGCAGCCCGGAGGGCCAGGGTCACCACGGCCATCGAGGCGTAGCCGATCCCCGCCAGCTCCGTCGCCGCTGCCGGAGCGACGTCCGTGAGCAGACGGGCTGCAGGAGCAGCAGGCACGGCGAGCACGACCGCGTCGGCCTCGACGAGCTCGGGAGCCGTGGTCGGTCCGACCACCACCGACCAGCCGCTGTCGGTCCGTCGCAGCTCCCGGACCGGGGCGTCGGTGCGGACGTCGAGGGAGGCGGCGAGCAGCTCGGGCAGCCGGGCGAGGCCACCGGCGATGCCCGCGAAGACCGGAGCGTCGCTCACCGGCGTGGGCGGAGCGACGCCGCCCGCGAGGGCGATCAGCTGCGGCACGGTGGCCCGCGCGGAGAGCTGGCGGGCGTTGCCGGCGTACACCCCGCCGAGCAGCGGCTCGACCAGCCGGTCGGTGACCTCGGGACCGTAGCGCTCGTCGACGAGCTCCCCGACCGAGACGTCGCCGTCGTACGACGACGCGGGCCGGTCACGCTCGGCGCGCACCCGCGCCAGGCCGTCCGCGGACAGCACGCCCGATGCCTCGAGCGCCGGCAGGTCCAGGGGCACGCCCATCAGTGAACGGGGCAGCGGCCGGAGGGCGCCACGGGTCCAGATCCGCGACGACGCGCGGGTCGGATGCTCGATCGGCAGCCCGAGGTCGCGTGCCAGCTCGACGCCCTCGGGGCGCCGGTTGAGCATCGCCTCCGCCCCGACGTCGACCATCACGCCACCGACCTCGGTGCGGCGCAGCTTGCCGCCGACGCGAGGGGATCCTTCGAGCACGACCACGTCGTGCCCGGCGGTGGCGAGGTCCCGCGCCGCCGTCAGGCCGCCGATCCCGGCGCCCACCACGACCACCCTGCTCACGTCGCCGAGTCTGGCAGAGTCCGAGCGCTCCCCGGGAACCGCTGCCCTCCGCGCGACGTCCCAGACGGCATGAACCCGCGCGCCGTCGCCCTCGCCCCGATCGCCGTCCTGCTCGCCGCCACCGTCGCCCTCGCCGGGTGCAGCAGCGGCGAGGACTCCTCGACCTCCGCCACCGCGGACGCGCCGGCCCCTGCAGCGGCCGACGGAGACACGGCCGTGGACGGCGGAGCCGCCTCGGAGAGCCTGGACGGCTCGGTCTCCTCGCTCACGGCCGACCGGGTGAGCTCTCAGAAGGCACCGGACCCGGTCTCGCTCGACCCGGCGGTGATCCGCAAGGGCAACGTGTCGCTGCGCGCCGATGACGTCGGCAGGGCGCAGTTCGAGGTGCAGAAGGTGGCCGACCGGTTCGACGGCCAGGTCACCGACGAGGAGACCACGACGGACGACGAGGGCAGCCCGGCCTACACCCGGATGGTGCTGCGGATCCCCACGGACGACTTCGCCGAGGCGATGGCTGCGCTGAAGGGCGTCGCCGAGCTCGAGTCGGCGAGCTCGAGCGAGGACGACGTGACCGCCAAGCTGATCGACACCCAGACCCGGCTCGCGGCGCAGAAGCGCAGCATCGCCCGGATCACCGTGCTCTTCGACCGGGCCGAGAGCATCCGCGACATCATGCGGATCGAGTCCGAGCTGTCGCGTCGACAGGCGGACCTGGAGTCGCTCCAGCGCCGGGCGGCCTTCCTGCGCACCCAGACCGCCATGTCCACGATCACGGTGAGCGTCGACCGGATCCCGGAGAAGGCTGCGCCCGCCGACACCGACGAGGCGGGCTTCCTGGCCGGGCTGTCGGCCGGCTGGGGCGCGCTGGTGGCCTTCGTGGTCGCGCTGTCGACGGCCTTCGGGGCGGTGCTCCCCTGGTTGGCCGCGCTGGCAATCCTGGGCGTGCCCGCCTACCTGATCTGGCGCTCGCGCCGCCGGGTCGTCACACCGGACGAGACTGAACGAACTCCGTCAGCCGCTTGAGCTGGTCGGGGTCGGTCGTCGGGATCACGCCGTGGCCGAGGTTGAAGATGTGGCCCTTGGCGGCCTTGCCGGCCTCGATCACCTCGGCGGCGCGGGCGGTCATCACGTCGGTGGGCGCGAAGACGAGCGTCGGGTCCAGGTTGCCCTGGACGACGCGGTCGCCGATCAGCGGGATCGCGTCGGCGAGCGGCGTGCGCCAGTCGACGCCGACCACGTCGGCACCGGCCTCACCCATCAGGCCGAGCAGGTTCGACGTACCGACGCCGAAGTGGATGCGCGGCACGCCGAGCGCCCCGGCCCGCTCCAGGACGCGGGCGGAGTGCGGCATCACCTGGGTGCGGTAGTCGGTGGGGGTGAGGGCGCCGGCCCAGGAGTCGAACAGCTGGACGGCCGAGGCGCCCGCACCGACCTGCACCTCGAGGTAGGCGGCGGAGATCCCGGCGATCTTGCGCATCAGCGCGTCCCAGACGTCGGGAGCGCCGAACATCATCGCCTTGGTCTTCGCGTGCTCCTTCGAGGGACCGCCCTCGACGAGGTACGACGCGACGGTGAAGGGCGCGCCGGCGAAGCCGATCAGCGGGGTGTCGTCGAGCTCGACGACCAGGTCGCGCACGGCCTCCTCGATGAACGGGACGTGCTCGGGGGTGAGGTCGGGGATCGCCTCGACATCGGCCAGCGTCCGCACCGGGTCCGCGACGACGGGGCCGACGCCGGGCTTGATGTCGAGATCCACGCCGACGGCCTTGAGCGGCAACACGATGTCGGAGAAGAAGATGGCCGCGTCCACGCCGTAGCGACGGACCGGCTGGAGGGTGATCTCGACGACGAGGTCCGGGTTCATGCAGGACTCGAGCATCCCGACCCCCTCGCGCACGGCGAGGTACTCGGGGAGCGAGCGGCCCGCCTGACGCATGAACCAGACCGGCGTGTGCGGCACCGGTTCACCCCGGGCCGCCTTCAAGAAGGCGCTCTCCACAGGTGAAGCCTCGCAGGTCGACCGGCGTGTTCGCACATCGGGATCGCGGGATCGACCTACTGTGGCTCCTATGGTCGTCGGTCAGGAGACGCGCCCGGGAACGGGCGCGGGTGCCACGCCCCAGGAGTTCCGGGACGCGGTCGAGACCATGCACGCCGCACGGCTGCGACCAGAGATCTTCTGCGAGGAGATGCCTGCCCCCCAGCGGATCGCCCCGTTCGCCTCCGCCCTGTCCGCCGACGTCACCGTCGACGAGACCGACGTCGGCACCGGCAGGATCATCCTGCTGCACGACCCCGCCGGGAACGATGCCTGGGACGGCACCTTCCGCTGCGTCGCCTACGCCCGCGCCGAGGTCGACATCGAGCAGGCCATCGATCCGATGCTCGCCGAGGTCGGCTGGTCCTGGCTGACCGAGGCGCTGGACGCGCACGGCGCGTCGTACGCAGCGATGTCCGGCACCGTCACCCGGGTCTCCACCGAGAGCTTCGGCGGGATGTCCGAGGAAGGTGGGACGGCGCAGCTGGAGATCCGCGCGTCGTGGACGCCGCTGCAACCCGAGGACGCGCCGGACCTGGCGCCCCTGGACCTCGCCCCGCACGTGGAGGCGTGGGGCGAGCTGCTCTGCACCGCGGTGGGCCTGCCACCCGTGCCAGACGGCGTCGCCGTGATGCCGAGCCGCCGCGGGCAGCGGGGCTCGGGACTCTGAGACATGACAGCTGAAGAAGCCCCCGAGACGTCCACCGCACCCGAGGCCCCTGAGGCACCCGAGGCCCCCGAACCGCCTCCCCCACCCATGCTCACGCTGCGCGACGGCCTGCCGTCGGTGGTCGACACCCCGGACGCGCTCAGCGACCTCTGCGCCCGGCTCGAGGCCGGCACCGGCCCGGTCGCGATCGACGCCGAGCGGGCCTCCGGCTACCGCTACTCCTCCCGCGCCTACCTGATCCAGCTGCGCCGCGAAGGGGTCGGCACCTTCCTCCTGGACCCGATCCCGTTCGGGGCTCTGCCGCAGCTCCAGGAGGTGCTCGAGGGCACCGAGTGGATCCTGCACGCGGCCACCCAGGACCTGCCCTGCCTGGCCGAGCTCGGGCTGCGTCCGTCGGCGCTGTTCGACACCGAGCTCGCCGGGCGGCTGCTCGGCTACCCGCGAGTCGGGCTCGCCACGCTGGTCGAGCGACTCCTCGACCGACGGCTGGCCAAGGAGCACTCGGCCGCCGACTGGTCGACGCGTCCCCTCCCGCAGCCGTGGCTGGAGTACGCCGCGCTCGACGTCGAGGTGCTCGTCGAGCTCCGCGAGCTCATCCACGCCGAGCTGGTCGCGGCCGGCAAGGACGAGTGGGCGCGTCAGGAGTTCGACCATCTCCGCAGCTTCGAGCAGCAGCCCCGGTTCGAGGCGTGGCGCCGTACGTCGGGGATGCACCGGGTGCGCGGCCGGCGCGGGCTCGGCGCGGTCCGCGGGCTGTGGGAGACCCGTGACGCGATCGCGCAGCAGCGCGACGTCACACCGGGTCGGATCCTGCCCGACTCCGCGATCGTGGCGGCCGCCCAGGCGATGCCGCTCGACCGCGACGCGTTGATGGCGACCAAGGGCTTCCACGGTCGCGGTGCCGACCGCTACGCCTCGCGCTGGGTCTCGGCCCTGCGCGCGGCCGCCGAGATGGACGAGGCCGACCTGCCCACCCGCTCCCCGCGCGGGGACGGGCCCCCGCTCCCCCGCGCCTGGGCCGAGCGGGATCCCGTCGCCGCCCGGCGCCTGAGCTTCGCCCGCGCGGCCATGACGGCCCGCGCCACGAAGCTCGACCTCCCCGTCGAGAACCTGCTCACCCCCGACTTCCTGCGCCGCACCCTCTGGACCCCACCGGCCACTCGCGACTCCGATCGTCTCGGCCCTGCCGTCGCCGAGATGCTCGCCGGCTACGGCGCCCGGCCCTGGCAGATCGAGATCGCCGGCCCGATCCTGGTCGAAGCGATCATGAAGGCCGACGAGCCGGTCGAGGACGCACCGGAGGAGCCGGCGGAGCCGTCGGACGCGGAGGACTGACGCCGAGGACTGAAGCGGTCCGTCTGCTGTTCGGCGGTCGATCACGTCGATCTCACCCGCGAAGCGCATGACGGTGGCCCCGTCGGCCGTGGCCGGCGGGGTGGGGTCAGTGGAGATGTCGGTGGTGGGTGAAGCCGGTGGGGCTGGTCCACTCGATGGTGTGTTGGTTGAGGGGTTGGTAGTGCCAGCCGCCGGTGGTCTTGAGTCGGTGGTGTCGTCGGCATAGGGGGTAGAGGTTCGAGGTGGTGGTCGCGCCGGCCGGGTGGGGGGTGCGGTGGTCGAGGTCGCAGCGTCGCGAGGGTCGTTGGCAGTGCGGGAAGACGCAGGTCGGGAACTTGGCCCAGGCCTGTTCGCGGTGGGTGGGGGTGGGGTCGTGGACCTCGGTGGTG